>JAQYWA010000005.1 GCA_030145265.1 Desulfuromonas sp.
CTGACGGCTATCGACGGCAGCGATTCCTTCGTCGGTTACTTTTCGAAAATCACCTCCAAGGTTGGCCTCGAGGCGGATCGCAATGCCACCGCTACCGCCGGTCTCGAGGATGCCATGGTCCAGGTCAAGAACATGCGGGATGCCACGGTCGGCGTCTCCCTGGAAGAGGAGATGGTTGATCTGATGAAGTACCAGAAGGGGTTCGAGGCCTCAGCCAAGTTCCTGGCCACCGTTGACGAATTGATGGCATCCCTGCTTGAACTGAAGAGGTAGACTATGCGCGCGACACTGACAACCTCCTATCGGGCGATGGTGGCCAATCTGACCCGGCAGAATACCCGTCTGGAAGATCTGCGTAACCAGGCCGCCACCGGCAAGAAGATGGTCAAGCCCTCGGATGACCCGTCCGCCATTCGCCCGGTTCTGAATTCTCGTAGCTTGATTCGTAATTCCGAGCGGTTTCTGCGGACCATGGGTACGGCGGGCGATCGTTTGGATAATCTTGATACCCAGATGGCGCGTCTTTCCGATCTAATGGTGCGTTTGAAGGAAACTGTAGTAGCGGCCGGGAACGGGGCCCTCGGTCAGCAGGACCTCGCCATTTATGGCCAGCAGGTAAGTCTCCTTAAGGATGAGATCCTGTCGGTGGCCAATGTCAAAATCGACGGGAAATATATTTTTTCCGGCTTCGCGGAGAATGTTAAACCCTATGATGGTGCTCCCGGCTCGTATTTTGGCGATGGCAGCGACATCGAGTTCGAGGTCGCGCCGGGTGAAAAAGTCAAAGTCAATCTGACCGGCCCGGAGGTGTTCGGCGATCCCGGCACTGGCAAGGATCTGTGGCAGGTGCTCGATGATGTGGCCGCGGCACTGGTGGCCGGAGATTCCGGTGCCGCCCTGGCCGAACTGGATAATGTCGACCAGGCCGCCGAGCAGGTGCGGTCCACCCGCAGTGAAATGGGGAATATTGCTGCCCGCGTCGAACAGGCCATGCTCACCATGGAAGACACCCGCATTGACATGAAGAGCATTTTGTCTCGTTACGAGGATGCCGACCTGATTCAAACCATCACCGATTTGACGCTGCAGGAAGCGGGATTCAAGGGGGCCTTGGAGGTAACCACTCGGATTTCTGAGCTGTCGATTCTGAATTATCTCAGATAGTTGTCAGGTCGGCTGAAGCTGTCATAATAGAACCCAGGATGGGATAACGAACCAGGGAGGGTGTATGCTTGTCTTGACTAGAAAGGCTGGTGAAGGGGTTGTGATCGGAAACGACATCACGATCACCTTTATAGAGGCTCGCGGGAACGCTATTCGAATAGGAATTGACGCTCCCAGGGAAACCAAGATCTATCGCAAAGAGGTATATGACCGCATCAGCCAGGAGAACAAGGAGGCGTCCCAGTGGAGCATTGCCGATCTGGATGCATTGAACGTGGAAATTACGCCGAAGGGGGAGCAGAAATGAAAACGATCCAGACCCGTTTTGGCGAACTGGAATATGATGCCGAAAAAACCATAAACTTTGTCTCCGGTCCCCTTGGGTTCGAATCCCTTAGGGAGTTTGTCGTTGTTCCACAGCAAAAGGAAGGCCCCCTGTTCTGGATCCAGAGCACGGAAGATGCACAGGTGGCTTTCATCCTCACCGATCCCGCCAATTTTTTCCTCGACTATCGAGTGGTCCCCGATGCCGGCGAGCGCGCCAAGCTCGGCATCGGCCTGGACGAAGAATGTTTCACCCTCGTCGTGGTCACCGTTCCGCCCGATCGCAAGGTGACTCTCAACCTGATGGCGCCCATTCTGTTCGCCCCCAAGACGCAGCGGGCCATGCAGGTTGTGCTGGAAAATTCTCCTTATTGCACCCGCCATCCATTGCCGGGAGCCTGACTTCTTCAGAATTTAAAGCTGCCTCTCGTTCGGTCAAACCGTTGATTTGCCTTGAGCTGGTTATGGCCTGACAGTAGGCCACCGGACCAAGTGGTGGTCATGCCGTCGTGGTCATGGGGAATAGGGGGTCGTCAGACGGTGTCCTTCCCTTGGCAGGAATGGCATGAGGTGTTCGCTACTCTTCTACTCAAAAAAACAGCCGATTCCACGGCTTTCAATTTTTTTGGCCCCTCTATTGCAATCTACCCTAGAAAAATTCAGCAGCCTCTTTTTCAGCCCCTGTTTTCTTAAAGTTTCTTTTTCTGTCTCACTTCTGAGTCAAAATTTTGGCTGATCGCTTGACGTTTAGGAATTCCAGTCCGAAAGGAGACGGAATGTCGACACCTGGGATAGAACTTTTGGGCCCATTTCTCACCAACCGATTTGGGGATCGGTATTTGTGGGAGGTAAATCGTAGTGCCTTCGACCGGGTTGGCTCTGCGGCAGTTTATCAGAAATACTTTGGTGACGATCTGTTTCAACCCAATCGGCTTTATGTAATTGTTGGTACTGATTCAGGGGTGCTGTTGTGTCACTTGAAAAAACATGCCATTCCTGAGGGAACCCGCTATCTTCTGGTTGAGTTGTCGAAAGTTATTGAATCGTTGAAAGCTGCTGCCCTCCTTGAGGATCTCCCTGAAAAAGTTCGGGTTGTTGCACTTGAGGATTTTGGTGCCCAGGTTAAAGCTTTTCAACTGCAAAACTACCTTTATCTGGGGGCCATTGATCTGCGTGAGTCGCTGGCGGCGATGGACGCCAACCTGCCCGAGTATCGAGACCTGTGTGATCATCTTTGTGAACAGCTTCGAACTATTGAGTGGGCAACCATAAGCCAGCTGGGTTGCCGCGATTTTGTGATACGGCAGCTGGAAAATCTTGGGGAAAATCGCATTCCCGCCATTCATTTTAAGGGGCGATTTGCGGGCAAGACGGCGGTTATCCTTGCTGGTGGCCCCTCGCTTGACGAGATACTCCCCTGGGTCCGTGACCATCAGGATGAAGTGGCTATTTTTGCCGTTTCACGGGTCAGTCGGCGGCTTCTTCAATTTGACCTCGTTCCGCACCTCATCTTTTCAGTCGATCCTCACGATGTTAGTTTTGATGTCAGCCGGGAGATGCTGCACTTCTGGGAGAAATCCCTCTTTGTTCATTCTTACCATGTTTCGCCCAAACTTCTTGGCCAGTGGCGGGGACGCTCGGTTTATATCGGAGACCGCTACCCCTGGGCCTGTGATGGCAATGTCAACAATCTTACCAGCCCTGGACCTACGGTAACCAACAGCGCGTTGGCCATGGCCGTCGACATGGGTTTTTCCCAGATTGTTCTTGCCGGGGTTGATCTCTGTTTCAGCAAGAGCGGCATGACCCATGCCACCGGCAGCTTTGAAAGTGTCGCTGGGCCTAAGTTGGACAATGTCCTGACCGTCGAAACCAATGGCGGCTGGCTTGCCGAGACGCAGCCCGATCTTCATAAAGCAAAGGAAGTTTTGAATCAGCAGGCAGCAATTGCCGAGAAGGCTGGTTGTCGTGTTGTCAATCCGGCTTCAGGGGCGGCCAAGGTGCCCAATGTACGGTATCTGCCATTGTCAGAGATCGATGTTGAACCGCTTGACTGTTCGCTGGTTGCAGCCGTATTGAAACTTCTGCCTGCCGATGGGCCGCAACAACGGATTAAACATTACCGGCTGGTTTCCCTCGAATTGAAGCGCGTCAAAGCCCAGTTGCGCAAAATCAAGGAATTGGCCGATGAAGCCTTACGCTGTAACAAGGGGTTATTCGGTAAAAATGGCAAGCCGGCCCATTTTAAATATAAAATTCGCATGGATAAAATTGAAAAAAGGCTTAACCGAGATTTCTCAGGGTTGATTCCTCTGGTAAAGAAATTTGGTATTCAGAATTTTCTTAAGATAAACCGACTTGATAATGAAAAAGAGTGGAGTGACGAAGAAATCGAGAAAACAGCCGATGTATACTATGAGGCATACCGGGAAAGTGCTGCCCGGCTTTTGGAGCTTGTCGAGCAGGGATTGGTGCGGATTGATATTCGAGAAAAAGAAATATTGCATCAGGCACCTCTTGAAAGTTTGAGCGAGATCTGGCGGCGTGATGGTCAGCCAGGCCGGGTGCATATCTGGCGTAATGGTCGTTCCGCTCAAGCGTTTTCGACGGGTGATGAGGTTTTGGTAGCTCAGTTGGAAAAAGAATATGACGCGATGATAACCGATCCTGAGCCTTTTCAGCTCAAACGGGCTCGTCACCAGCGCTCTTTGGCACCGGTGCGAGGAAAAGCGTTGCGCATGTTTAAGGCCAAAGATGTGGCAGGGCTTGAGCGCATCATCATTGCCCTTGAAAATCAGGCGGAACAAAAAGAGGCCACTGATCTGCGATTCTTGATCCAAGGTTACATGGCAGAGATCAAGCTGGAATATAGTGAAGCATTGGAGCATTACCAGGCATTGATAGGTGAGACCTTTGAAAATTTGACGGAAGATGCCCTTAAGCGTATCGCTTCCGTCGGTCTGCAGACCAGCCAAGTCGAATTTGCCAAACTGGCGCTGGAGTGTTTGGCTAACGCAACTTTTGTTTACAAACCACAATATGCAGATTTGTTGCGCCTGCTAGGGCATCACCAATCAGCGGCTGATGTTTATGTTGAATACCTGGAACGGGTGCCCTCCGATATCAGCGTGTTGATCAAGCTGGGACAGCTTTATCAGACCATGGGAGCAATGGACGTGGCTAGGCAGGTGTTTCAAATGGTACTGGCGCAGGATCCGGAGAATGCGGCTGCAAGAGAATTGTGTTTGGGGGATTTGTAGTTATGGGTAATTTTCTTATCTAGTTTTGTACTTCGGGCCAGTTGGGTCATGAACGACACAGACAACGGCGCCAGAAAAGACTTAACTATATATCGACTTCTGCTTTTGAACGGAAGTATTGCAAAAAGTGCCAGCAGAATAAGCTGTTTGGTGACCGCTATTGACCGACCCCATTCTTTTTAATTGAGTGGACGGATAATTCAAGGGTCGGGAGGTTCACGGAGGTATTTTCAATACTACCAATCAAGGGGCTGTTATGTATTTTCAAGGGAAAAAAATTCTAGTTACCGGCGCTGATGGCTTCATCGGCTCGCATCTGACCGAATGCCTGGCAGCCGCCGGCGCCAGGGTAAAGGCGCTCAGCTATTACAATTCGTTCAACTCCTGGGGTTGGCTGGAGGACATTGCCTGTCTTGACGACATAGAAGTTGTCAGCGGCGACGTGCGCGACCCTCATTTCTGCAAGCACATCAGCAAAGATATCGACATTATTTTTCACCTCGCCGCCCTTATCGCCATCCCCTATTCCTATATTGCCCCGGACAGTTATGTTGACACCAACGTCAAAGGCACCCTGAACATCTGCCAGGCGGCCCTGGAAAACGGCTGCCAGCGAGTCATTCACACCTCTACCAGCGAGGTTTACGGCACCGCCCAATACGTACCTATCGACGAAAGCCACCCCTTGCAGGCCCAATCTCCCTATAGTGCTAGCAAAATCGGGGCGGATGCCATGGCCATGAGTTTTCACAATGCCTTCGGCCTGCCACTGAGCATTGCCCGGCCGTTCAACACCTACGGACCAAGGCAGTCAGCCCGGGCGGTCATCCCCACGATCATTACCCAGATCGCTTCGGGGCAGAAGACCATCAAGCTGGGAGACGTCACCCCGACCCGCGATTTCAACTACGTGCTCGACACCTGCCGCGGCTTCATCGCCCTCGCCGAATCCGATCAGGCCATCGGCAAAACCGTCAACATCGGCTCCAATTTCGAAATTTCCGTAGGCGACACCCTCAATCTGATCCGGGAAATCATGGGGAGTGACGTCGTATTCCTTACCGACGAGCAGCGCCTGCGCCCTGAAAAATCCGAGGTATTCCGCCTGTGGTGCGACAATACACAAATCCAGGCCCTGACCGGTTTTCAGCCTGCATATACCTTGCAACAAGGGCTCAAGGAAACGATTGACTGGTTCCGCCGTCCCGAAAATCTCGCCAAATACAAGAGCCATATCTACAATGTTTGACGCCATACTGGACATCATCCGCCAAAAGTTTGACTCAAGAGAATGCATCCCTCTGCATGAGCCCTGCTTTTTCGGCAACGAGAAGAAATATGTTCTTGAGTGTATCGACTCCACCTTTGTCTCCAGCGTCGGCCAATATGTCAACGAGTTCGAAAACCGGGTCGCCGACTTTGTCGGCAGCCGATACGCTATAGCCGTTGTCAACGGCACCCAGGCCCTGTTCACTGCCCTCAAGCTGATCGGTGTGACTCCGGGCACGGAGGTCATCACCCAGTCTCTGACCTTTGTCGCCACAGCCAATGCCATCCTGCACGGCGGGGCTCAGCTGCTCTTTATTGATGTCGATCTCGACACCCTCGGCATGTCTCCCCACGCCCTTGAAAGATTCCTCGCCACCAACACCGAGCGCAAAGGCCCACACACTTACAATCGACTCACCGGTCGACCAATCACCGCTTGCCTGCCGATGCACACACTCGGCCACCCCTGCCGTATCGACGAGATCCAGAAAATTTGCTCCAATTACAACATTCCACTGGTTGAGGATGCCGCCGAGAGTCTCGGCAGCTCATACAAAGGGAAACATACCGGCACATTTGGCCAGATGGGCATTTTCAGCTTCAACGGCAACAAGATCGTCACCACCGGCGGTGGGGGCATGCTGGTCACCAATGACAAAACCTTGGCCCACCGAGCCAAACATCTTACAACAACAGCAAAAATGCCCCATCACTGGGAATTTATTCATGACGAAGCCGGCTTCAACTTCCGCCTGCCAAATCTCAACGCGGCTCTTGGCGCCGCTCAAATGGAGCACCTGAGTGACTTTGTTGCCAACAAACGACAACTCGCCGGGGAATACGCCAAAGCCTTTGGCAAGATGGATGTTTCTTTTTTTGGCGAACCTGCCGGGGCCAAGTCAAATTATTGGCTCAATGCCCTGATCATGAGAGACCAAACGGAACGGGAGGCCTTCCTGCAGCACAGCAACGACCGCAATGTTATGACCCGTCCTCTCTGGCGTCCTATGCATATGCTACCCATGTATCAAAACTGCCCAAGAGGCCCGCTGCCCAACACAGACTATCTTTACGAAAGGCTGGTCAACATCCCCAGCAGCGTGAGGCCATGAACAAGCCAGACATCGTCCTGGTTGGCGGCGGTGGCCACTGCCGTTCGTGCATCGACGTCATCGAGCAGCAGGAACGTTATCGCATCGCCGGCATCGTGGACCTGCCGAACAAAGCAGGGGAAACGGTACTGGGCTACCCGGTTATCGGATCTGACGACGACCTGCCCCGTCTCGCCAGGAAACACCAGCTCTTTCTGATCACCCTCGGGCAGATCAAAAGTCCGGCGCGACGCATGGCTCTCTTCGAACGGCTCAAGGGACTGGGTGTCAGCCTGCCCGTCATCATCTCCCCGCACGCCTACGTGTCGCGGCACGCCAGCGTGGGCGAAGGGACTATCGTCATGCACGGCGCCCTGATCAATGCCGGGGCACAGGTGGGGTGCAACTGCATCATCAACACCTTCTGCCTGCTGGAACATGACGTCGCCATCGGCGACCACTGCCACATCTCCACCGCCTCAATCGTCAACGGTGGTACAGCGGTTGCACAGGGAACCTTTGTCGGCAGCAACACCGTGACCCGCGAAGGGATCGAAATCGGTGCTGGCTGTATCGTTGGCGGTGGAATTACTGTGTTGCACAGCGTGCCGCCGGGCACCATTTACACGGGAAAGAAATAAACCGAAATTATGCACAACGAAACCGCGCACAAAGTCTTTATCATCGCCGAAGCCGGGGTGAACCACAACGGCAGCATGGCCTTGGCCAGGAAACTGGTGGATGCCGCCGCCGCGGCCGGCGCGGATGCCGTCAAGTTCCAGACCTTCAGGACTGCCAGCCTGGTGCGCCGGGACGCCCCCAAGGCCACATATCAGAAAACAACCACAGCGGCCGACGAATCACAGTTCGATATGATCCGCAAGCTCGAGCTGGATGAGGGTGCGCACCGTGAGCTCATGGATCATTGCCGCCGCCACAATATCCTTTTTCTGTCTTCGCCCTTCGATCTGAAAAGTATCGAGCTGCTGGACTCCCTCGGAGTGGAGATCTTCAAGATCCCCTCGGGGGAGATCACCAACCTCCCCTACCTGCGCCGCATCGGACAGTTGAACAAACGGACCATCCTATCGACCGGCATGGCCGACTTGGCGGAAGTCGCCGCAGCGCTCCACATTCTCACAGGCTCCGGCACTCCTCCCAGCCAGACTACCCTGCTACACTGCAACACGGAATATCCCACTCCCATGGAAGACGTGAACCTGCGCGCCATGGCAACGCTGAAAAAAACCTTCGGCATGCCGGTCGGCTATTCGGACCATACCCTGGGGATCGAGATTTCCATTGCGGCGGTGGCACTGGGCGCCAGCGTCATTGAGAAACACTTCACCCTCGACCGCAACATGGAAGGCCCCGACCACAAGGCCTCGCTGGAGCCGGAGGAACTCAAGGCGATGGTAATTGCTATCCGCAATGTGGCCAAGGCTCTCGGGGATGGGATCAAGCGCCCCAGCCCCTCCGAGGAAAAAAACATGCCGATCGCCCGCAAGAGCATCGTGGCCGCTCGACCCATCCGCTGCGGCGAAATGTTGACCGAGGAGAATCTAGCGGCAAAACGCCCCGCCACCGGCATAAATCCCATGCAGTGGGACAAGATTCTGGGGACCCGGGCCATCAAAGACTTTGACCCTGACGAAACGATTGTCCTGTCATGAGAAGAATCTGCGTATTTACCGGCACTCGCGCCGAATATGGGCTACTGAAGCCTCTGATTCTGCGGCTATGCGAAAAACAGGGGATCGTGCTGCAAACCCTGGTGAGCGGCATGCACCTTTCGCCGGAATTCGGTCTGACCTACCGGGAAATCGAACGGGACGGTTTTCCACTCAGTGAAAAAGTCGACATGCTGCTCAGCTCCGACACGCCAGCTGGTCTGTGCAAATCGACGGGGCTGGGCTTGATCGGCTTCGGTGATGCCCTGGCACGACTGAAACCGGATCTGCTGGTTATCTTGGGCGACCGTTTTGAAGCACTGGCCGCGGCGATGGCAGCCATGCTGCATCGCATCCCCATCGCTCACCTACATGGAGGGGAAAGTACCCAAGGGGTAATAGACGAAGCGTTCCGTCACGCCATCACCAAAATGAGCCATCTGCACTTCGCCTCAACTGAAGAATATCGGCGACGGATCATCCAGCTTGGAGAAGACCCGAAGCGGGTTTTCAATGTCGGCGCCATCGGCCTGGAAGTCATTGAACAACTTGATTTTTTATCGAAAGAAGAGCTGGAGGCCGACCTCGGATTCACCTTCGGCGAAACCAACCTGCTGGTCACTTTTCACCCGGTAACCCTGGAAAAACAATCGGCGGAAACTCAGTTCAAAGAACTGCTGCGGGCACTTGATCAGCTGACGCCCGCCAAAGTCATCTTCACCAAAGCCAACGCCGACACGGACGGTCGGGTGATCAACCAGCTCATCGACCGCTACGTCAGTGAACATCCCGATCGAACCTTGGCCTCGCCGTCCCTTGGCCAGCTGCGATATCTCAGCGCCATGCGCCAGGTCGACGCCGTAGTCGGCAACAGCAGCAGCGGCATCATCGAAGCACCGTCCATGGGCGTTCCCACGGTTAATATCGGCGACCGCCAGAAAGGCCGGATCAGGGCCGCCAGCGTCATCGATTGCAACCCCACGGCGCAAGATATTGTTTCGGCTTGTCGTCGGGCTTTTACAAAAGAACTAAAGAAAATAGCCACAACAACCGACAATCCTTATAAACAGCCAGACACATCCTGGCAAATTGCAGACATCATCGGCTCAGCCAATCTTTCAGAAATCAAAAAAGATTTCTTCGATCTGCCAACCAGCTGTTTCAGAGGATTGTCATGAGAAGTGCGAAAAAACTTACCGTCCACCGTCAGGCCACCATACGCCAGGTGCTCGAAACTATCGACGCAGGCAACATGCAGATCGCTTTGGTGGTCGATGACAACCTGCTCCTTGGCACCATCACCGACGGTGACATCCGACGTGGTTTTCTCAAAGGCAAAACCCTGGAAGATCCTATCGATGGACTATACAATCCGAATCCGGTCAAAGGCTATCTCAGCCAGCCCAAGGAAGACTTGGTGCAGCTGGCCCTGGCCCGGGGCGTCAAACAATTGCCCATGGTTGATGACAGCGGTAATCTGGTCGGCATCGAAATCATCGACGACTATTTGCGGGTCACCGAAAAACCGAATACGATCGTTCTGATGGCCGGGGGCCTCGGCACCCGCCTGCGCCCCCTGACTGTTGACACCCCCAAGCCAATGCTGACGGTCGGTTCAAAGCCGATTCTCGAAACCATCATCGAAAGTTTTTCCCGCTACGGCTTCCACAATTTTTACTTGAGCGTCAACTACAAGGCAGAAAAAATCCGCGATTACTTCGGTGACGGCCGCAAACAGGGTGTAAATATCGGCTACCTAAACGAAAAAACCCGTCTTGGCACCGCCGGAGCTTTAAGCTTGCTTCCGCACGACATTGATACCCCGATCATCGTCATGAACGGCGATCTTCTGACCAACGTCAACTTCGAACATCTGCTCAACTACCACCTACTCACCGCTGCCGATGCCACCATGTGCGTGCGGGAGTACGAGTTCCAGGTTCCCTACGGGGTCGTCCATACTGAAGGAGCAACCATACAGGGAATCACCGAAAAACCGACCCACCAGTATTACGTCAACGCAGGAATTTACGTGCTTAGCCCCGAAACTCTGAAAATTATTCCTCAGGGCGAGTTTTTCGATATGCCCCAACTGTTTGAGAAACTAATCCAAGACAAGAAAAAAGCCAGTTCATTCCCAATTCGCGAATACTGGATGGACATCGGTCAGCCCAACGATTTTGAAAAGGCCAACAGCGAATACGAAGAGGTCTTCAATGTTTGAGGGGAAACGCATTCTGGCGATCGTCCCCGCCCGGGGGGGGAGCAAGGGGCTGCCGGGGAAAAATATTCGGCCCCTTCAAGGACGGCCCCTGATTGCCTGGAGTATCGAAGCGGGGCTACAAAGCCGCTATGTCGATGAACTGATCGTCTCCACTGATTGTCATGCGATCGCTGAAGCGGCCCGAACCGCCGGCGCCGGCGTTCCCTTTATCCGCCCTGCCGATCTCGCCACCGATTCGGCCCGAAGCATCGACGCAACCATCCATGCCGTGGAACAACTTGAAGAGATGGGTGCCACCTTCGATCTGATCATGCTACTCCAGCCGACATCTCCATTGCGCAGCAGCCAGGATATCGATGAGGCGGTCGAACTTTTTTTCTCCCGCCAGGCCCAGTCCGTCGTCTCGGTCTGTGAAAACGATCATCACCCCTGGTGGTCCAACACTTTGCCGAGCGACGGAAACATGGCCGACTTCCTGCGTCCGGAGGCCCTGAATGCCAACCGTCAGACCCTCCCCCCTTACTACCGCCTCAACGGGGCCATTTATCTCACGGAAATAGGGAACCTGAAAAAGAATGACTCCTTTTTCGGCCCCAGAACCTTCGCCTTCGTGATGCCCCGCGACCGATCGGTGGACATCGACGGAATCCTCGATTTTCACCTTGCCGAGGCAATTCTGGCTTATCAGGGCGCTCCCGAATCTGCGGTTGGCAAAACATCCTGGCCGCTGTAATCCTCTAGAAAGGATCCTCCCGTGCGTTTTTTACTTGTCGTCTACGACAACGACTCTTATATCCACTGGTTTCCACAGGGGCTGGCCTATATCGCCGCGATCCTTCGCAAAAACGGCATCGAAGTAGAGATCTACAATCAAGACTTGCACCACTATCCCGAAGAGCATCTGACGGAGCACCTCGACAATAACCGCTATGACTTCGTCAGCCTCAGCTTCATCGCCGGATATTATCAGTACCGCAAAGCCCTCCAAATTTCCGAGGCCATCAACCGCTCCAAAAACCGCCCCTACTACATTATCGGAGGTCATGGCCCCTCCCCCGAACCGGACTTTTTCCTCCGAAAGACGGGAGCCGATGCCGCGGTCATCGGCGAGGGCGAAGAGACCATTCTGGAACTCGTTGGGGCTGTGGCCAATCGTCAATCACTCACTGGCATCCAGGGAATCGCCTATCGGGATGGGGATCGTACCGTTGTCAACGAAAGGCGACCGCTGATTGCCGACATAGACGCCATCCCATTCCCCGCCTATGACCTCTTCCCGATGGAACACTACCGACTGCTGCGCATGCCCCACGCCTCTAACAGAGACTTCGTCATGCCGCTGTTATCGGGCAGGGGGTGCCCCTTCACCTGCAGCTTCTGCTACCGATTGGACGAGGGGCTCAGGAAAAGGAGCAACGAAAGTATCATCGAAGAAATCAAGCTCCTCAAGAAGGACTACGGCATCAGTTTTATCGCCTTTTCCGATGAACTGCTGATGTCCTCCATTTCAAGAGTTCAATCGCTGTGCGAAGATTTCCTCAAGGCCGAACTCAACATCAAGTGGGACTGCAACGGCCGCCTCAATTATGCCAGGCCCGACATTCTGAAGCTGATGAAACGGGCCGGTTGCGTATTCATCAACTACGGCATAGAAGCCATGGATGACGACGTCTTGCGAAAGATGAACAAAGCCTTGACCACCGAACAGATCATTCAGGGCATAGAAGCTACCCTGGCTGCCGGCATCAGTCCCGGGTATAACATCATTTTTGGCAACATTGGCGATACCCCGGAAACCCTCGAGAAAGGCGTGGAGTTTCTTCTCAAATACGATGATGGGGCACAGATGCGCACCATCCGGCCGGTTACCCCCTATCCCGGCGCCCCTCTTTACTACACGGCCATAGAGCAGGGGTTGTTGAAGGATTGTGAAGATTTTTACGAAAACAAACATCTTAACTCGGATCTGCTGGCGATAAATTTCACCGAACTTTCTGACGAGGAATTTCACCGAAGCCTGCTGGAAGCCAACGGCCGTCTTTTAACCAACTACTTCCAGAAAAAAAACGTTCATTTCATCGAGCAGACCAACAACCTCTACCTTGGGCGTGACGCCAGCTTCAGGGGCTATCGTCAAAGTTAAGGCGACCCCCGCTTGTGCATAAAAATGGGTCCCCATTTTTTTTCGCTAAAGTTTCTTTGCATAGGTTCCGATAAGTACCATGAAGGCGGGGAAATACGAATGAAGGAGGTGAGGTTTTCTTAGGTTAAATGCTTTCCCCCACGCTCTTGTGCATCAACAACAGCAGTATCATCAACCCACAGGGCAAGGATGCCCGTAACCAACCCTTCAAGGAGGATTTACCATGGCACTTACCATCAACACCAACGTCGCTTCTCTCAACGCCCAGCGCAACCTCAATAGCTCTCAGGGGGCCCTGAACAAGTCGATGCAGCGCCTTTCTTCCGGTCTGCGCATCAACAGCGCCAAGGACGATGCCGCCGGTCTGGGGATCTCAGACCGCATGACCTCCCAGATCCGCGGCCTCAACCAGGCTGTCCGCAACGCCAACGACGGCATCTCTCTGGCGCAGACCGCTGAAGGCGCCCTGCAGGAGAGCACCAACATTCTGCAGCGCATGCGCGAGCTGGCCGTGCAGTCGGCCAACGACACCAACAGCGCCGAGGACCGTGCTTCACTGCAGGCCGAGGTAACCCAATTGGTTGCGGAGCTCGACCGCATCTCCGACACCACCAGCTTCAACGGTCGCGGCCTCCTCAACGCCAGTACTGCCGGCGCCCTGTTCCAGGTCGGCGCCAACTCGGGCCAGACCATCTCCATCACCATCAGCGATGCTGATGCAACCGCGCTGGGCGTTAACGCTGTCACCGTCTCCACCCAGGCCGGCGCTGGTGCTGCAATTACCTCAGTTGATGATGCCATTCTGGCGATCGACACCATGCGCGGCGGCCTCGGCGCGGTGCAGAACCGCTTCGAATCGACCATCGCCAACCTGAGCAACGTCTCCGAGAACCTCTCGGCCGCCCGCAGCCGGATCCTGGACGCCGACATCGCCCAGGAATCCTCGAACATGACCAAGGGCAATATCCTGCAGCAGGCCGGCGTCGCCATTCTGGCGCAAGCCAACCAGGCGCCGAACCTGGCCATGTCGCTGCTCCAGTAAGTAGAGAGAAGCCCTAACCCGGAGGGGTCCGCATAAGCGGACCCCTCCGGCCCTTTTCTGGAGGAGCGGTTATGAAAGTGGAAGGTGTCAATTTGCCGGTGGGTGGGATCTCACAGCGGACCATTACCCCCGCCGAAAAGGTTGAAAAGGATCGCAAACCCGAAGATCTGTCGTTGCAGGAAGATGAAAAACTGGAGCAGGAAGTGGCTCCGGAAGAGGTGCTGGACCGCATCAAAAGTCTGACCGAAGACGGCCTCTACAGTGTCCGTTTTGAAATGGACAAGGATGCGGGAGACGTTGTCATCAAGCTGGTGGACAGCGAGAGCGGCGAATTGCTCCGGCAGATTCCCGCTGAGGAAATCCTCGGCTTGAACAAGACGCTGCGCGACCTGCGCGGCCTGATGGTGAATACCAAGGGATAGCGGATACGGCAGCAGCCGGAGGCAATTATGGCAACAATCAATTTTGGCGGTCTGGCGTCGGGGATGGATACCAATTCCATCATCAGTGCCTTGATGGAGGCGGAGCGGCAGCCGATCACTCGCTTGGAGCGCGACAAGGGTTTTTACGAAAGTCGGCTTACGGCGTTCAAGGATTTCGATGCTAAACTGAAGACGTTGCTTGAAAGGGCCGAAAGTCTCGATACGGCCAAGGAGCTGGTTGTCAACAGGGCCAACTTGAGCGGCGAGGGGTATGTCAACGTCGAGGCCGATCCGCAGGCCGTTGCCGGCACCTACAGTGTCGAAGTTGTCAGCCTGGCCCGCCAGGAGAAGGAAGTTTCGGGTGGTGTTGCTGATGGCTGGACCTCGGCTGGCGGGGATATCACCATCAATGGGCAGACCGTTTCTATTGCCGCCGGAAGTAGCCTTGATCAAATTAGCGAGGCGATCAACGCCAATTCAGACATCGGGGTGATGGCTTCCCTGATCAACGACGGCACGGCGACTCCGAATCGACTGGTGCTGACGGCCGACACGGCCGGCGACAATGGTGTGGATATCACGGCCAGCACCCTCGACATCGCATTCAGCACGACACAGATTGGATCAAAGGCTCATGTCAAGGTGGATGGCATCGACATCTACAGTGACAGCAACAGTCTCAGCGGCGCCATTGCCGGCGTGACCCTTGATTTGGTCAAGGAAAACGCAGTGGCTGGCGAAACCACCACGCTGATGGTTTCGCGGGATAATGACGCCATCAAGGGCCAGATCGAAGAATTTGTTAAGGCTTACAATGAGGTGTTTTCCTTCGTGAAAACCCAGTCGGATAGTTCCTGGGGGACCGATTCGGCTTTCCGTTCGGTAGAGGGGCGTCTGCGCGGACTTTTGGTCTCTTCTGTCGGTGGCACGGGCAACTTCCAGTCGCTGGCATCGCTGGGGTTCAAAACCAGCAGAGAGGATGGACTGCTGACCATTGATTCAACAGCGCTGACCGAGGCAATCAGTGGTGACATGGAGAGTGTGGTCAAGCTTTTTGCCGGCGAGACCGGCGTTGATGGCATTGCCACTAAGTTCCAGTCGTATCTCGATGGTATCACTGATTATGTCGATGGGATTTATGCCAGCAAAAAAGAAAGTACGGAAAGTAATGTCAGGCGGATTGACAACCAGATTGAACGGGTGGAGGCACGCCTGGTGCAGCGCGAAGCTACATTGCGGGCCCGCTTTGATGCCATGGAAACGCTGTTGAGCGGGTTGAATGCCCAGAGCAGTTTCCTCACTCAGCAGATGTCCATGCTAAACAATATTGTAGGGGGCAGTAAATGAATCCATATATGAATCAGTACCAGAATAACCAGGTCACCACCGCGTCTCCCGAGCAGATCCTCATCATGCTTTACGATGGGGCGATCCGGTTTGTCAATTTGGCGATTCAGGGTATCCAGGAACGAAACGTGGAAAAGCGCAATTTGCATATCAAAAAAGCTGTTTCCATCGTTTCGGAATTCCGGGCCACGCTTGACCATGAAGTCGGTGGTGAAATGGCGTCTAACCTGGATGCTCTTTATGATTTCATGATTCGCGAAATGACCCGGGCCTCAATAAAAAATGATACCTCCATTCTGCAGCCGGTCTTGAACATCCTCTCCGAATTGCGCGAAGCCTGGGTCGAGGCGGCGGTGATTGTTCGCAAGGAGAAGGCGGCGGGAAAGTCCGTTAATCGAGTCGAACTGGCCGCCGCGGCGTCGATGTGAGCATGGCCATGGCGCCCTTGGAAGAGTTATTGCGAGATTCCGTCGATTGCTATCAGCACATGCTCGAGGCCATGCTGCAGTTGGCCGAGGAATTCGAGCAAAAAAGTCCCACCGAATTGCGTGACGGCATGGAGTTTCTGGCCGATTTGCAGAGTGCTGCCGCCAGGGCTGACGAACAGTTGCTGGCGGTTCTGTCTGAGGGGCAGGCTGCTGCTCACCCCCTGATTCAACAGCGGCTGCAACTCATTGAAAAGATTGTTGAGCAGAATCGTTTGATTTCTTCGCAAGCTCATGGCATCATGGCGGTGGTCTCTGCCGAACTGTCCCAGTTGCGGGATGGTCGGGCTGCCGTTTCTGGATACGCGCCGAATCAGGAAACCCGAGGGAAGCGGGTCCGCGAAGCCTGCTGATACCCTGCCTCCTCTTGCCTCTCCTGCCTGGTTGCGCTGTCGATTTAATTGACCCCCACGGGGTTGACATTACAGGCGAAACTTCCCATGTCCGTACTCGATTACCTAGTTGAATATAAAGCGATCAGGATTGTCCTTCCCTTGAAAAAGGGGGAAACCATCGCCCTTGACTGTGTCGCCCAAGCCTCGGAGCCCCCCTTCGTGGACGTGGTCTTTCTGCCGGGACAGCTCCCCGTCGATCGGCTTGACCTGGACGGTCAATGCAAGCTGACCTTTGAAGTCAACGGGCGCGCCTATTCCCTGAATGCCCGGTTTGATAAGCTGGTTGACGCTGAGCATCTGCATCTGACGATTATCGAGGCCCTTTCGGTCGAGCAGCAGCGGGAATTTTTCCGCATTGACGCTGAGCTGACCTTCAAGTACGGGATTCTTGCCGATGAAGACGACGATCCTGAAATGAATGAACAGCGCGCGGTCGTTAATCTCAGTGGCGGCGGGATCTGGCTGCCTCTGGGGGATGTCTTGGAGCCGGGGGCCACGTTGTTGCTGCAGATGCGCTTGCCGTTCGAGCCTTCTCCCTATCGGCTCACCTGCGAGCTCCAGGTGGTGCGCATGACCGCCGTCGGCACCGACAGCCAGGGAGTGGCCTGCAAATACTCCGATATCGCCGAAGATGACCGGGAAGAGATCGTTCGTTTCTGTTTTGCCGAGCAGCGTCGGCAGTTGCGGGCCAAGGTCCGGGACTAGTCTCGTGATCGTCTTCAGTGCCTCTTCTGTTCCGCTTCCCGCTTCGCCTCCTTTCTCGACACCAGATCCTTTTTGCGGCTTTCCTGCTCCGTTTTCGCAGTCCCTTCATTCCGCCTGAGGTCCGATGACGCTGATTACTCCGCCGCCGCCGATTCAGCCAGCCATTCCGGTGGGGCACGTTACCCTGACCCGGGAGGGGCGCGAGCATGATCTGCGTCCGGAGCAGTTCATTCAGGCCAGTGTGGCCGAAGCAGCGGGGGGGAAGGTGCTCCTTGATATGGGGCATCAGCGAATCTGGGCGGAAACCGAGCTTTCGCTTCAGGTCGGTCAGCGCCTGCAGCTGGTGGTACAGGAAACCTCGCCACGGCTGCTATTCCATCTGCTGGACGTCCCGCTGGGTGAACGGATTTCCCACTTGATTCATCAACTGGGGGGGCGCTGGAACCTGCTGCCGCTGCTTGAAGTACTGACCGGGCCGGCTTCGCCGTTGTCGCCCGGTTCCCTTGGGCCGGCCGCCAGTCAGGCCCTCGAAGGCTTCAAGCTCGCCTTGAATGACGTCAATCTGTTAACCGGCGGCATCGCCCTACCTGATCTCCTGAAGCGGCTGGGGCTTCGGCTCGAGGCCGATCTGGCCAAAGGCGAGACCGATTCGGCCGCAGCGAGTCTGAAAAATGCCCTGCTCGGGGTTCGGGAACAGTTACAGGGATCAGGGCATGAGCGGGTGGGGCAGGTGGATGGCCTGTTGCAGATGTTGGAGCTGTTTCAGCTCTGCAATCTGGGGCTGGGCCGCCAGGGGGATATGGTCTGGCCGCTGCCGCTGCCCTTTGTCGATAACGGTTATTTGCTGAAGGAAAGGCAGGCGCATCCAGAGCCGGAGGCGCCGCAGTCGGAGGGGGCGCCGTCCCAGAAGCTTTCCCTGCACTTGGCGCTGCCCGCTTTGGGTCAACTTCGGGTCGATTTCTTGCATGAAGACGGGGGATTGTACCTGCGTTTCGTTTGCAGTTCCCGGCCCGTCGCAGATTTTATCCGTCGCTTCAGTGATGAATTGCCGGCGCGTCTGGGTTCCATCGAGGTGCGCACTTTTACAGTGATCGAGGGAGTGGAAACGGCCGGGCAGGCATTGCTCGGGCGGGTACTGGGAGAACAGCGTGGTATGCTGAATACGAGGGTGTAACGATGGCCAACGACAAAACCGGCGACAAGGCGGTCGCCATTCTGTATGACCGGCAGCGGGGGGATGCGCCGCAGATTGTGGCCAGTGGCCGTGGGGAGTTGGCGGCCCGCATCATTGAGAAGGCCCGGCAGGCTGGCGTGCATGTTATGGAAGACCCCGCCTTGGTCGAGTTGCTGTCTCATGTGCCCGTTGGGGGGGAAATCCCCGTTGAACTTTACCAGGCGGTGGCTGAGGTTCTGTCTTTTGTCTACCAGCTCGAGAATCGTTATCCGGCTGCGGCCGGTACCGAACAGGAAGAGCGTTCCTGAGGAGGAAGCATCAGCTTTGGCACATCGATTTGGCATGCAAAAACTAATTTTTTGTCTGGTAGCTCTTTGGCTGGCCTGGCCAGTGGCGGCCCACGCAAAGCTAACCCTCGGTACGGTACTCGGTAGCGGTGGCTTGTTTGCCAACGAGGCGCAGGTTTACCGCTTTGCCGCCGTCCTCGAGGGACAACTGGCGGAAGAGGTCCGAGTGCGCCTGTTCGCCGATGAGGCCACTCTTAACCAATGGCTGTCCCGCTTCCGTCAGGTGGATCTGGCGGTTTTAAGCCGTGCCTATCTCGAACGGCGCCCCTCCGGGGAGTTCATTCTGGTGGCCGAGTATTTCCGCAGCAAGCCGCCGCGACTTTCGTCCGATCTGATCGTAGCTCGCCAGGGGCGTAATATGCGGCTCATCCAGCGGATCCAGGATGTCCTGCTGGCCATGGACGCCCAGCCGGATACCCAGCGGGTGCTGCGGGATCTCGGCGTGCATCGGTTTACTTTGCCAGGAACGCCGGTCCCTGTGGAACTGGTCACCCCGTCGGCGGTCAATCGACCCCCTCCGGCTGACCCTGTGGTCATTTGGACGGCCCCGGTTCCGGTCGCCGAACCGCGCCCCGTCCTGCTTTCCGATGAACAGCCCGAAATTACTGATCGTGCCGGCACGCAGGTTGCGGTGGCGCCGCAACCGCGGGTAAAGGAACCTGCTGCCGTGTCTCCTGCGGTAAAACCGCTTCGCAAGGCCAAGCTGGTTGCCAAGCCGGTTGCCAAGCCGGTTGCCAAGCCGGTTGCCAAGCCGGTTGCCAAGCCGGTTGCCAAGCCGGTTGCGATGGCACCGCCGGCAACGGTAGCGGAGACCGCGCCTACAATGTCATCATTGCCGCCGCTCGTGGATCCGCAGGTTGTAGAGGTTGCAGCGCCATCGATTGGTGCCCCCTTCCTTGTCATCGGTGGGCTGTTGTTAGTGGCTCTGCTGGCCGCCGCCGGTTACATGCTCTTGCAGCTCAAGCGCTTGAATGGTGTCATGGGGGCCATTGCGGAACAGTTGCCCGAGGATGATGAAAACGAGGTCGCCGCTGACGGTTCCGATCCTCGGATGCAGGGATAAGGTTGAGTTTAAGCCATTCCGGTTGACTGAAGAGAGCGCTCCCTCGGTGTTTTTTCGCCGTTTAAATTTTTTTTGTATTGACCGGTTACTGCTGGCGCAAAGAAAGGGGAGCCGATTAATCTGCCTCTCCCTTTGAGCAATAACAAACCCTCGCTTTTTCGGACGCGGGGGTTTGTTGTTTGCGGAGGGGGAATGATGTCGCAGGTGTCGGTTTAAATCCATTTGCAATTAAATTAATTATAGTACAAAATTGACCAATATCAATTTATACGTCGAATGAGAGGGCGCGGGTTTTGAAGATCGGTCTAAAAATAACCATTCTGGCTATTCTCCCGATCCTGTTGACGGCGATTATCGCTTTCGGCGTGGCTTTGTATCAGAAGGGGGTTCTCGAAACTTTTTTCAGCCACGAGATCGATGCCCAGGCCCGCAACGAGGCAAGCAAGGTCGCCCAAGCGGTTTACCTGATGTGCCGCTCGGCGCAGGAGTCTGTACAGAAGTCCGTCGACTCCAGTCTGCGGGTCGCCGAAGATCTTGTCTCCCGTTCTGGTCCAGTCAGCTTTGGCCGCGAATCGGTGCGCTGGCAGGCGGTCAACCAGTTCAGCGGTGAATCCTCAGAAATGTTCCTTTCTCCCATGCTAGTCGGGGGGCGTTGGCTCGGGCAGAATTCCGACCCGGAAGTTTTTTCTCCCATTGTCGATGAGATCCGGGCTCTCGTCGGCGGTACGGTGACGGTTTTTCAGCGGATCAACGAGGCTGGCGACATGCTGCGGGTGGCGACCAATGTCGAGCAGTCTGATGGTCGTCGCGCTATCGGTACCTACATCCCCAGCAGTAACCCCGACGGCGAAGCCAATCCCGTCATTGCTGCGCTGCTGCGCGGGGAAACCTTTCGCGGCCGCGCCTACGTGGTTAACGACTGGTACGTGACCGCCTACAGTCCGATTCAGGATGCTGCCGGTCGAGTGGTCGGTGCTCTGTATGTCGGTATCAAGCAGGAAAATCTCGAAAGCCTGCGCATGGGAATCATGGACATGGTGGTCGGCAAAACCGGCTATGTCTATGTGCTCGGCGGCAAGGGAGACTACCAGGGACGCTATATTATTTCTCGCAATGGCGAACGGGATGGCGAAAATATCTGGGCCTCTCAGGACACCGACGGGCGCCCGTTCATTCAGTCCATCATTGGCAAGGCCCTGTCGCTCCCCCTGTCTCAGTGCGAAGGCAATATCCCCGTGGCGTTCGAGCGTTATCCCTGGAAAAATTTTGGCGAAACGGAGTCGCGCTACAAGGCCGTGGCGATCGCCTATTTTGCCCCCTGGGACTGGGTGATCGGAGCCGGCTATTACGAGAGCGATCTGCGCGAAAGCCAGCAGCGCATGGTTTCTGCGCTGCGGGACATGGGAACCTGGCTCGGCACCACGGCCCTTGTAATGGTGCTCCTCTCGGTTCCCGCCGGTTACCTGGTAGCCCGCGGTATCCGCTACCGGGTGGACAGTATCCTCAAGTCGGTAACCGATGTGCTGATTGTCGTCGATATCCGCAACCGCGTCATTCTTATGAGCCAAGCCGCCGAAACGTTGCTCAAGGTGCCGATGGCAAAAGCCCGTTTGCGCCCTATTCACCAGGTTTTTCAAGATCCTGTTTTGCGCCAGAAGGTCACAGAGGCCTTGGCTCAGAAACAGACCGGAGTTCGGTTCGATTACGAAATCGTCGGGCGGATA
>JAQYWA010000006.1 GCA_030145265.1 Desulfuromonas sp.
AACTGATCACATTGAGTCGCGTTCGTTGCGCCGCCAGTGCCGAAGAACTTATTTTCAGGGTTTTGAAAATATCCATCTAGATCCTCCCTACTGACCGCCACTGGCCACATATTTCAACATACCAAGTTTTTTGCTCAGGTTCTGGGCGGCCGCCTCGAAAAGCAGCTCGTTTTCGGCCAGCGACACCAGCTCCTGATCCGTCTTCACACCATTGCGGTCACCAATCCCGCTTTTATCAGGGGTCCGGAGCACCCGCCCCTGAACTTGCTGCATGCCGCCTAATCCGGCAATCGGCAAATGTCCCGGGTGGGTCACCGTGATTGAGCTCCCGCGACTGGAAAGAGCCTCCTTCAAATCCGCCTCAAAGGTCATCCGCGTCGGCGAATATCCAGGCGTTTCGGCGTTTGCGATATTGGATGCAATGACCTGCTGTTTCTGTTGACGCAGATCAAGCACCTTGCCCAGCATTCCAACAGTGCGATCAAAAAGCATATCGGCCATAAATGTCCCCCTTGTAAATTTTTACTTGCTTGCTACAGCCTGGACTCGGCCAAGGTTTCTTGGGCCAGTTTGCGCCAGAGCGACCCCTTGCCTTCGGTCGCCAGTCCCTGCATAATCTTCAGTCCAAGCTCGCGCTGCCCCTGATTCAGATGAATTTTTGCATAACGGAAGGTCGCTTGGTCACCAAAAAGCTCATGGGCCAGCAGTGGCTCCAACATGGGTAGCGCCTCCTGTCCTCGCCCAATCCTGCTCAAGGCCTCAGCTTTGAGTAGCATCCCCTGCGGAGGATTTTGCTTCTCCGGACCGCTGTCGTCGAAGCAGCGGGCAACCTCATCATAGCGTTCCAGATCCCAGAAAATATCGGCGGCCAGCGATTCCAGCGCTTCATCCTTGGGCCGCAACGAATACCGCAGAAGATCGGCCGCCGCGTCCAGACGACCAGCCAACTGCAAAGCGCGCACATTGAGATAATAAATACGATTGTAGTCCTTGCCCTCGGGGAACCGGGTCAGGTACCGTAACGCATAGGTTCCGACCAAGTCATACTGATCCCGATCAAAGGCCAGCTCCAGAAAGGGGAGATAAAACTCCTCCTCCTTGGCAGTCCCCGTTGCCACATCGAGCATGTACAGGTAAACCTTGTACGCCCGTTCGAGCAATCCAAGGCGAGTTGATGCCCGGGCGACATCCAGCAGAAAAGTCCAGGACATCGGCCCAGCCAGCAGCAGCTCACGATACTGCTCCAGCAGAACCAGCGCCTGCAAATCCTGCTCCTGCTCAACCAGTTTGACAATCACCGGCGGCAGAACGATGCGCATCAGCACCCTCGCTTCAGGAGCCAGCTCCCCACTGGAAAACTCCCGCAAGAACCGGCCCAGCACCTCCACCGTCGCCATCGGTTCGTTGCCCAAGTAAAGAGCAAGGGCCTGCTTGAAAGCCGCCTCCTCACGGAGTTCTCGCAATGGGGCGAGCTGGGCCACCTCACTATAATCGATCGCCGCCCGCCGCCGCTCCAGCTCCCCCCCGGCAAGCACCCGCTTGTCGGTCAACTTAAGTCGCGCGCGGATGCCCGCTTCCGCATCCAGAAAATCCCCCCAAACCTGAGACAACAGGTGCGCCCGCCGAGGGTCACCGCTGGCATCCGCCGCCAGTCCGGCGCCCAGCAAAGCGAGCCCACGAATGTCACGACTTAGATCTTCGGCCCCAGCGAGCTGTTCATACATGAGGGTCGCCTGGGCAAAACCACCTGTCTCAGAATAGACTTCGGCCGCCTGCCGCAGGGAAACCGGATGCGAAAACAATGGGCTTCCAGGAAAATCCAGCGAACGGTAGAGCTGCACAGCCGGCTCTAGCTGACCCGCACCGGCCAGCGCATCGGCCAACCGCAGATCCCTGACCGTCTGCAGTTCCGCCGGCCAGCCAACATTTTCCTGCAGATAACTTAAGGCCTTATCGAATTCACCCAGGGCAAGAGCCAGCTCGGCTTGCAGCAAAAGCGCATGCGGCCAGAGCTCGCTCCCCTGGAACACGGCTGTCGCACTGTCGTGAAGAAGTTTTCGAGCGGCATACACATCCCCACCCGCAGCCTGGGAAAAAGCCTGCAGATAAAGGACTCGGGCCCGGAGCTGCGGCCCCAGTCCGTCCTTAGCCACATCGGCAAACACAACGTTGGCCTTGTCCAGCTGACCAAGACGCATTAGCGACTCACCCCACAACGCCTCAGACCAGCGCCCCTCCTCGCTTGAGGGCGGCTCCTTTGCGATTATGCCGGCAAGGGTACTTTGCACCTCGTCCCACCTCCCGGCTGCGGCTAAACCTTCGAGGTTACGAGCCAATTCGCTACCGGTCCTCCTGGCCCAGCCCGCGGGAAGCCGACTGAGCGAATAACGTAGTACCAGAGGAATCTGGAGAGGAGTCCGATACTCGCTAAAAAAGCTTTCCCAACGGCCTTCATAAGGGGATGAATGACGCGGAGCGCCGACAACCCCGTCGCCGCTCCGACCGGGGAGGCCAGCCACCCGAAAAGCAATAGCCGTTCGCGCCCCTCCCTCATCCCAGAACAGATCCACTGCAATGCGATCAGGATTGCGCAAGGACGTTGCCATCATCCGCACCGGCGGCCGCCGGAGCAGGAAGGAAACCATCAGATCCTTTTCGTGACGGGCCAACAAGACTTTGACGACCGTTTCGTCCCCGGGCAACAGGAGCAGAGACGGATCCACAACGGTTCCGGAAAAAAACAAATCGACCCGCTGCCCGGACCGCTGCAGACGGTAGGCCGGCAGCGACGACAGCTCAAACAACAGCCGAGCCGAACCGAGTCCTTCCTCTTTGGCCATACGCTGCAGACTCACCTCGGCGGCGCCGGCAGGCAAGGACAACAGCAGATAACCGATCGCGATAAAAAAAGTAAATTTACGCAACGAAAACCTTTACCAAAGAAGATGTGATCACACCAGAAACCAATACGGCGAAATGAAATGAAAAATTATGCCATTTACGTGCCAAGCGTCGAAGACTCCGTGATGGCAGAAACTCTGACGGCCACCCGGCCACGGGCACCCGCAACTGTCAACGCTTTGACACGGCCAAATGGCCCTGCGATCCGCCATCTGCCGGACCTGAAAACCACAGCAGCACGACAACCTATTCCGCCAGCTCAAAGCAGAAACATGGCCCGGTCCTCTTTGTGACTGACCTTGAACGCCTCAACCAGCGGTGCTATCTGCTCCCGGCTCAGACCCAGCAAAGCAACCCCTGCAAGCTGGGTCAGATCCATGTCGGCCTCGGCGCTTTTGCAGCCGATCCCGAGGTAACGGCAAAGCCCTGAAGCAACATTGACCACAGCAACCGCTCGCCGCAAGTCGGGCTCTATCTCAACCGGCAGAACAAAGTCGCGATAATGCAGCGTGGTCAAGACCTGAGTGGGCGCGAACTGCCACTTTTCCAATACGGCGGCCCCGACTTCCTCATGACTAAAAGCAAAAAAGGCCCGCTCCATGTCCACCTGCGACCCTTCTCCTCTTTCTGCCGCCTCAACAATCTGCTTATAGGCTTCCTTGCTGTGGTTATTCATAACCACCTTGCCCACATTGTGGAACAAGCCTGCAAAAAATGCCTCTTCAGGGTCCCCCGCATCAAACTGCTGAGCAATCAGCTTGGCCGCCAGAGCACACCCAACCGACTCCTCCCAGAGCCGCCGCTCCATCAGCCCGAAGGACTTACTGATCGCCCGCATGCTGGTTTCCAGAACCAGGTTTTTCACCACGGAATCGCCCAGCGATACAACCGCCTGCTTGACCGTGGCAATCTTCTGGCCCGTATAAAACATGGGGGAATTGGCCACCCGCAGAACCCGGGCCGCCACAGCCGCATCATAACTGATAGCATCAGCCAGCGACTGTGCGGAAACCCAAGGGTCCTCTTTCATCAGCGTGACCACCCTGACTGCCACAACCGGCGTAGGGGGAAGATCCCCAAGGGCTTCGATAATAGTTTCACAATTTATGATCACAGTGACCCCTTTTATGATGGCGTCGCAAAAAGTCCGCCCTACGGCGTTACGGCGCTTTTTCAGGACCTCGACCTACCTGATGTAGGCCTTCGCCCCCGAAAAATCACCAGGCCTTGTAGGTCGGAATTTTTACTTAGCCATCTCAAGATTTTTTGCGAAAGCATCTATTTATAGAAACCAAATGACACCAATAGTCACGGGAACCGGAACTATCCGAAGGATGGCCCGAACCCCCTAGTTAAGAATAAATTCTAATACTAACCCATATTTACTTAAAAGCTCAAGCCCAACGAGACAAAAGCCATTAATTACCGTCATCCCGGACCCGCAACGACAAGGTCCCCATAAAAAGACCAAAGAAAGTGGTGTGATGTTTGCGTGACTTTCGTGACTCGGATATCAGCAGATTGTGGGAAAATCCCATCTCAGCCCCCCAAACGGAGGCTATCGAAACATTTTGCGGGCGATAAACAGTACACCACTGCTCTCCCACAGCGCCTCGCAACTCCTCAAGGTTACGGCCGACCCGGAGCATGAGTTGGCAGACGTCATCCAGATCGTCAAGTGCGACTCCATCCTGACCGCCCGCCTGTTACGTGTGGTCAATTCAACCGCCTACGATCTGCTGCACCCGATCAACTCCATCGATCGGGCAGTTGCCTATCTGGGCATTCGGGTGGTCGCCGGCATCGCCATAGCGGAAAGCACCTCGGGCCTGTTCAACAAACCGCTGGACGGGTATGACGGGGATGGTGGCGGGTTGTGGAAACACGACCTTTTCTGTGCCATCGCCTCCCGCTCCGTCGCCGGTCATGCCCGCGAAGAGTGCAATAAAGATCTGGCCTTTACTTCCGGCCTCCTGCACGATATCGGCAAAGCCACCTTGTCCGAATTTCTCAAGGGAACCTCGCAAAGTGCCGTCGGCAATATCAGCGAAAGTAAAACCGCGGACTATCTGTCGGCCGAAGAAGAGATTCTCGGCCTCAACCATGCTCGGGTCGGCTATGAACTGGCAAAACACTGGCATTTGCCTGAAGAAATCCTGGCGGCGATCCTCCATCACCACCAACCTGCCGGGGCGCCGGAACCGCTACGGACCATGGTCTACGCTGTCCACCTCGGCGACATCCTGGTCATGATGGGCGGCTACGGAACCGGCAGCGACAACATGCGCTAACAGTTAGATCAGTGCCATGCTGACTACTTTGACATCTCACCCCAGGACCTCGGCTGCCTGTTGCTTGAGGCATCAGAGGAGTTTGATAAAATCCAGTCATCTCTGAACCAGACTCAGGAGTCCGCCAAGTGAAACGCATCGTTGTTGCAGACGACTCTGCCACGGCCAGAATGTTTATTTGCCGCTGTCTCGAAATCATCGGACTGGGTGACGCCATGATTATTGAAGCCGAAAATGGCAAAGAGGCCTTGGCCAAAATCAAGGAGGCCCCAACCGACCTTTTGATTACCGATCTCAACATGCCGGTCATGGACGGGGAAACCCTGCTCAAATGGTTGAATGCCAATCCCAAGCTGGCCGGATTACCTACCCTGGTGGTAACCAGCGCCGGGAATCCGGCCAAGGAGACTGAACTCTTGACGCTCGGCGCCATGGCCGTGCTCAACAAGCCGGTATCCCCCCCGCCCTGCTGGAAAAACTTGAACCTCTGCTGTTAGACCGTTAGGAAAATTCATGGGCAAAGACATCTCGACATGCGAACAGGCCATCACCTGTGCCGTCAGCGAAACCCTGGAAAATATGGTTTTCATGGAAGTGTTTCGCTCCCCAGAGGAAGCATCCCCCCCGGCAGATGAACCTTGCCTGGCGGCCAGCCTTTTAATCCATGACCCCCTGCAAGGTGAGCTTGACCTCATCATGCCCAAAGAGCTGGCAAAGAGAATTTCACAAGCAATCTACGCTTTGCCAGAAGAAGGGTTGACGGAGCAGATAATAAACGATACTTTTGCCGAACTTTTCAATGTGATCGTCGGCCGCTTCATGAATGAGCTCCTCCCGAAGGAGCAACTCTATCGGCTGGGACTACCGGAGATAAACGAAACAGACACCAGAGACGCCGAAACCCCTCAGAAGGAATGGCTTTTTATAACAGACGGGATGACATTCCTCATTCGTGTTGTCGGCAAGGCCCTGTTGCGAGGTTGAGCAGAACTCATCCAAAAACCGCTGCTATCACAACCAAAAGCAACAAAAGGAGACAATATAGGTAAAAAGGTTTTGATTGTTGATGACTCTAGCACCATGAGAAAAATTGTCACTCGTTCCTTACGTCAAGCTGGCCTTGACTTTGACCAGATCCTCGAAGCGGGTGACGGCGTTGAAGCCCTGAAAACCTTGGAAACAGAAAAAGTCGATGTTATCCTCTGCGACATCAACATGCCCAACATGGATGGCCTGGAATTTCTCCGTCAGAAATCCGCCAACGATGCCATCAAGGGGATTCCAATCGGCATGATCACCACTGAAGCCGGCGCGGAAATCATCGGCGAGGCCAAAGCCCTTGGTGCTGCCGGCAACATCAAAAAGCCCTTTACACCCGACCAGATCAGCGACAGTATTGGCCCACTACTTTAAGGAGACCAGCCTTGGATTTGACAGATAGCATCGTTGATGCAACCAAGGAGATCTTTTCCACCATGCTGATGATCGAGGTATCGCCGGAACCGCCGGTCACTGAGCGTATCGCTCCGTTCCAGTCGTCTGTTTCAGGGATGATCGGCATTGCCGGAGCGTATAAGGGGATGATCGTCATCCATGCCCCCGAGGAAGTGGCAATAAATCTCACCAGTACCTTTCTCGGAATGGATGTTGCAAAAGTTGACGATGACGTCAGAGACGCCATGGGTGAGCTGGCCAACATGCTGGGGGGGAGCATCAAGCAAGTGCTCTCCCCGGGGAGGCAAGGACGTCAGTCTCTCCATCCCCTCCGCCGTCTGTGGTAAAGAGTATTTTATCGAACTGCAGTCGAAGGATGGCCGGGGGCTGATTCCCTTCACCTTTGACGGGGGAAAGTTCCTGATCGAGTGGCAAATTCAGGAACCGTAACAATTAAACCAGGGTCCAACACGTCCACCGACCAGGGAGAACTGGCATTGGAGCTAGAAAAACACATTATATCAGCTACCACGGATGTTTTTCAGACCATGGTGATGATGGAGGCCAACGCAGGCCCCTCGCTGGACCATCAACCGCGCTCCTTTGAGCAAACGGTGTCAGGCATGCTTGGCCTCTCCGGCGACTTGCAGGGGATACTGAACATCCATTGCTCCTACGCCGCGGCCAAACAAATCACCAGCAACCTGCTGGGCATGGAAGTGGAATCAATCGACGAAGACGTGCGCGACGCCATCGGCGAAATCGCCAACATGATCGCGGGCGGCCTCAAAGCTGGGCTGGCTTCCCATAACCTGAACGTCAATCTATCTACCCCGACAACCATCGCCGGCGACAGCTTTACCACCAACCGCATCTCGAAGGCCGAGTGTATCATTATCCCATTCCATATTGCCGAGGAGAGAATACTGGTAGATTTCCAGTATATTCTGCCCCGCTGAAATCCGAATTATGATCAAACAGGCGGTTTTTGACAAAATCCTCGATGTCACTCTCGAAAACATCGCGCAGGAAGTCGGCACGCTGCTCGGGCAGGAGTTCGCCTGCTCGCCCCATGCGGGTAGCTTCGTCTCCCAGGAGGACTACCTCGACCAGGTAAACCAGGTATCAGTCCTGAGCAAACTGGTTATTTCCGGGGACGCTACCGGGGAAGCCTACATAATTACGAATGTCGGCGATTCAATTACCCTGGGGGGCACTCTGATCATGCTCCCCGCCGATGAAATCGAGGAGCGCCGGGAGAAAAAAAACTTCGATGGCGAAGCGGCGGATGCCTTCGGCGAAATCGCCAATATCATCGCCGGCTGCTATACCGCCTCCTTTCTCGAACGGTTATCGCAAAACTTCCACATCAAGCGCACCGACGTTGAACTTTTCGATCCCCGAGGAATGGACCCGGCCCGCTCGCCAGTCCAGCCGGGCCATTACTATCGGTCTTCCGTACCGCTCAAACTCGAGGAACAGAAACTGGGGCGCATGGATGTCCTTTTTCCTGCCGAGGCCCTCGGCTTGGAAGTTCCTGGCCAGCCCGCTGCGGCTCCCCCGACTGCGGAAACACCCGCGACCGACGCCGCCAACCAGCCCGCCGCAGCGTCACCGGCTGAAGAAACACCCGCGTCCGGCACCAGCCAGCCCACTCCACCGGCTGCGGATCCACTGGGCGACCCAACAACAGCCCAGCCCGGGACAACAGGCTGGCCCGTCGAAACGGAAGGCCCTGCGTCCAACAGCCCAACTAGCCAAACAGTTCAGCAAACCGCCCCAGAGGCTACCAACTCACCGCTCCAGCCAGCGATAGCTTCCGCCGCCCCGGTCATTCTAATCGCGGCAGAAACTCAAGAAGAAGCACAGGGTTTCGCCAGCCACCTAACCGGACTGGAATTGTCAACCCTGTGCCTGAACGGGCAGGACAACCTGAAGGAGGAACTGCGAGGAAAGGATGTCCAGGTGGCCTTCATTATCATGAAGGAGGTCGGGGACCGCGGCTTGGCCTTCATCATAAAAGTGCAATCTGCGGTACCGGAAAACACCCCGATTATAGTTGCCGGCCCACAATGGACCAAAAAGACGGTCCTGCAGGCGGTCAAATACGGTGCCTGCGACATCATGCTCACGCCACCGCTCCCCAACGAATTAATGGAGAAGGTGCAGCAGCACATGGCGCCGAACTAGCCCAGCGGGCCAGTGCAAACCGCAGGGGATTCAACACATTCTGATTACAGACATTATATTCAGCCGATTTATCATAAAGACTCCTGTAGCCCGAGGAGAAGTCCCTCTTGCTCCTCATCACTCATCAGGCTTAAATCATAAAGCATAAAAGCCGGACTGCTCATGGCAGGCCGGCTTTTGTTTGAAACGGTTGCGAAATCAGCCGTAAATTTTGATAAGCGAACCGGTTTCTTTGGTCCCCGAGGAGTGGGCCATTTCGATGGATGAGAAGGCCAGCGGCAGTGAGGCCAGGGACTTCTCTTCGGTAGTCCTGGCCCTTTCCGCCAGGATTTCGCCACGAGCCTTGACCGCCAAAAGGCTAGCCTTGGCAGCGATACGACGGGGTTGCTCGGGCGCCATGGCGGCGGCGCGCACCTGCTCGGCCTTCTTCAAGGTTCCCTGAGGGTCGCCAGCAACCGGTGAAGTGTCGATGGAAACCTCGCCTTCCACGGCGTAACGCTGGCCATCCGGGCCGCTCTGATAAGTATAGCTGGGACTGCCGGCATAGGCCCCCCCGACCGAGGCATGGGCGGCTTCGTGGGACCGCACTTCCCGATCCCTGCTAGCAAGGGCCTGAATTTCCACGGCTTCTCGGCTAATGGTAACCCGGTCCTCGGTGAAAAGCGGCACGCCCTTGGCACGCGCGGCGTCCCCGGTGCCGGCTGAGAAGGCGCCAAACCGCTGGCGCGGGAGTTCCTTCTCGCGCGAAGACGGAACTCCCGAGAGTGGGGAGTTCGAAAGGGAGACCTTGTCTGCGACAGCGATCATCGGGCACCTCCTTTCTACGCGAGCTGAGGCGTACTATCAAGACGGGTTCCGCGGCGGTGTTAGTTGACGGCATAGGCGAAAGCCGCAGCGATTACCCGGCACTGCGATTACAGGCTTTACTGTCGTATTCCGTCGGCAACCGGCAGTTAAAATATCCGGAACCTATTGTTATAACAGCAATTTCTGTGCCGGCACCCAAAAAAAACAAGCCACCGGTTGCCATAGATGCCCAAGTCAAATACAAAAACAAATTGCCGCCAACGGGCTTTGGATGGTATATGTAAGGTGCACGTGAACCACAGGCACCCCTGTGGTTTTTTTATTTATCTCAAAAAGGACATATTACATCCATGATCAGTGCAAACAACGTGGCTCTCGCCTACGGCAAGAGGGTCATTTTCAAAGACGTCAACATAAAGTTCATCCCCGGCAACTGCTATGGCCTCATCGGAGCCAACGGTGCCGGCAAATCGACCTTTCTGAAAATTCTGGCGGGGGAAATCGAGGCGGACAAGGGCGAGGTCTCGGCCGGTCCCGGCGAGCGGATCGCCATGCTGCGCCAGGATCATTTCGCTTTCGACGAGGAGACGGTCTTCAACACCGTGATGATGGGGCACCAGCGTCTTTACAAGGTAATGGCCGAGCGCGAGGCGATCTATTCCAAGGGGGAGTTCACCGAAGAAGACGGTATCCGCTCGGGCGAACTGGAAGCCGAGTTTGCCGAAATGAACGGCTACGAAACCGAGTCCGAAGCGGCGGTGCTTCTCAACGGGCTCGGCATTGTTGAAGAACTGCGCCAGAAGAAGATGAAGGAGCTCGAAGGAGGCGAAAAGGTTCGTGTGCTGCTGGCCCAGGCCCTGTTCGGCAACCCCGACATCCTGCTGCTCGACGAGCCGACCAACCACCTCGACCTCAAGTCGATCGCCTGGCTGGAAGACTTCCTCTCCCGCTTCCAGAACACGGTCATCGTCGTTTCCCATGACCGTCACTTTCTCAACCAGGTCTGCACCCACGTGGCCGATATCGACTTCGGCAAGATCACCGTCTACGTGGGGAATTACGACTTCTGGTACGATGCCAGCCAGCTGGTGCTGAAGCAGAAACAGGACGAAAACCGCAAGGTCACCGACAAGGCCAACGACCTCAAGGAATTCATCCAGCGCTTCAGTTCCAACGCCTCCAAGGCCAAGCAGGCGACCTCGCGCAAGAAGCTGCTTGAAAAACTCACCATCGAAGACATGCCCGTCTCCTCCCGGAAATACCCCTTCGTCGTCTTCAAGCCGGAACGTCCCTGCGGCGACATCATCCTCGAGATCAAGGACCTGTGCAAAACAATCGACGGGGTCAAGGTGCTGGACAAGTTCAGCCTGACCGTCAATAAGGGCGACAAGATCGCCTTTGTCGGCGGCGACAGCCTGACCAAGACGACCCTCTTCCAGATCCTGACCGGAGAACTCGAGCCCGACAGCGGCAGCTTCCGCTACGGGATCACCATTACCTCGGCCTACTTCCCCAAGGAGAACGGTCACTACTTCGAGAACGACCTGAACCTGATCGAGTGGCTGCGCCAGTTCGCCCCCGGCGAAGGGGAGAGCTTTGCCCGCGGCTTTCTCGGCCGCATGCTCTTCTCCGGCGAAGAGGCAACCAAGAAAGCCTCCGTCCTCTCCGGGGGGGAGAAGGTCCGCTGCATGCTCGCCAGAATGATGCTCACCGGAGCCAACGCGCTGGTGTTCGATGAACCGACCAACCACCTCGATCTCGAGTCGATCACCGCTCTCAACAACGGACTGATCTCTTACTTGGAGGTGATCCTGTTCGCCTCCCACGACCACAAGTTTCTATCAACGGTCGCCAACCGGATCGTCGAATTTACCCCCGGCGGCTACATCGACCGGACGATGACATTTGACGAATACCTCGAAAGCCCCGAAGTGGCTAAAATCAGGGACGAGCTCTTCCAGGGACATGCCGAACTGACCCTGTAACAGGATAGCAGTGCATTTTTAGTGAACTATCGAGGTAGTTCCGGGGATGTACCGAAGAATTGAACCGACTCTGGGAAACATCCCAGGGTCGGTTTATCATTAGAGAAGAAAAGGCAGGAACATCCTGGTCGTCTTGCGATATTCGAGATAGGCGGGGCCGAAAAAGGCGAGGTTTTCTTTTTCTTCGATGTACCCCGCGACGACCAGTAATGCGGTGGTCACCGCAACCACAATCAGTCCCGCCGGGCTGAAGTGCTTGAGAAACGCCCCCCAGGCCAGCAACATCAGCGAGCTGTACATGGGATGCCGAATATAGCGGTAGATCCCCCCGGTCACGAGGTTGACCGTGTTTTCGAAAGCGAAATTTTCCGGCGCATCGGCTCTGCCCTTCGACCCGCCGGCCGTCCTCAGCATGTGGAGGCCTTGGGCGACAAACAGGACGGAAGCCGACAGCAGCAACCAGGAAACAATCTGGTTCGGCGCGTTCCAATCATCAAACCAGAACGGGTGATTGTGCAGCACCAGAAAAAGAATCCCCTCGAAGGCAAAAAACCGGTAAAAACCGTGACATCTAGGATTGTGCAGTGGTTTCCAGGAAATCACGAGAAAAACCAGTGATAAAACAACAAAAAGCACGATCCTGGTGAGCGAAAAAGGTTCCATTTTTATTTCCGTCTATTCTCGATTTCCGCCGGGATGGATTTCCAGAGCACGGCCCGTCCGCCAAATGCAACAAATCGCCCCGGTATGACGACCGGAGGCGATTTGCGTTGCAAAAAAACGAGCTGCCTCAACCTTCCATTTCAATCAGCGAGTGATCCCCAATGTTCATCTTGCGGGGCGAGCCGACCAGGGTGACACTGTCGCCGAGAATCGATGAGTGCAGGATAATATCCTTAGCCTGGCTGTTGGCGTTGACGATTGAATCCTTTATGATGCACTCTTCGATGACGCAGCCAGGAGCGACCGACACGTCGGGACCAATAATGGAGTTGCGCACCACCACCCCCTCGGCCAGATGCACCGGTTCGATCAGCACCGAGTTAAAGACCTCTCCGTGGCTATGGTGACGACCGCGCAACAGGTAACGATTGGTTTCGAGCAAGGTTTCCGGCTTGCCGCAGTCGAGCCAGGCATCAAGTTCGGGGGCGCGGAACCCGGCGCCACCTTGAATCATACGCATGAACACGGCGGGGAGGTAATATTCGCCCTTGACCGTATCGCCAGCGGCGATGGTTTCAGCGATGGAGTCCATGAACCGCTTGCCGTCCTTGAGATAGTAAAGACCGACTTGGGCCAGCTTGGAAACCGGCGTATCGGGTTTTTCGACCATATCGACAATCAGGCCGTCCCGAATCACGTTAACCCCGAAACGCTGGTAGTCCTCAACTTCCTTGGAATAAATCAAGCCATCGCAGTCGGCAGTCAGCTTGGGGATACTTTTGAGGTCGGTGACAAAAATGGTGTCATTGAACACCACCAGCACATCGTCGCCCGCCGCGATCTCCGGCGCAGCCAGGGAGACGGCATGGGCCGGGCCGAGGCGGTCTTTCTGGACAATGTAGCGACAGGAGACCTGGGGGAATTTTTCCTGCATGAAGGCCTCGATCTGGTGGCCGTTTTCGTCGGTGATGAAGATCAGCTCGACAGCATCGAGCACCAGCAAGCGACTGACGATATGCTCGAGCACAGTCTTGCCGGCCACGTAGACCAGAGACTTGGCCTTGGTATGGGTATGGGGCCGCAAGCGGGTCCCCTTTCCGGCAACGGGAAGAATGATTTTCATCGCCACTCCATGAAATGAAAGTATTGTCAGAACAGGCCATGTTTCGGTAGGATACACGACGCTCGTACCTGTTTTGCATTAAAACACAAATATTAACCTTTTTTCAATAAGTCTCAAGGATTCACCCCGAAGGAGCAACCATGAACGACCATCTGGTCCGCATTCTCAGCAAAGATGGCTCGCTACGCGCCGTCGCCGCCGCCACCAGCGACCTGACCCGCACTATCTGCCAGCTTCAGGGCACCGACCCCACCGCGAGCGTCGCCCTCGGCCGCCTGGTTACCGGAACCGCCCTGATGGGGGCTCTGCTTAAGGGGGATCAGCGCCTGGCCCTGAGGATCGAGGGGAGCGGACCGCTACAGCGGTTGCACGCCGAAACCGACGCTGACGGCCGAGTGCGGGGCTCGGTAAAAAACCCGCTGGCCGGGCTGCCACCCAAAGCCGACCGCTTCGACGTTGTCGGAGCCATCGGCAAAGCCGGCTTTCTGCACGTAATCAAGGATCTCGGCCTGAAAGAGCCGTACCGCAGCATGGTCCAGCTCTACACCAGCGAGATCGCCGAAGACCTGGCCTACTACCTGACCACCTCGGAGCAGATACCCTCGACGGTCGGCCTTGGCGTCAATCTCGACGAAACCTTTGCCATCGCCACGGCCGGCGGTTTTCTGGTACAGGCCATGCCGGGGGGGAACGAAGCGCTGATCCCGCTTCTCGAAGAACGCCTGAAACAGCTTTCGCCGATCACCTGCCTGCTGAGCGAGGGCAAATCGCCGCTGCAGATTCTCGAGCAGTTATTTGAGGGGATTCCCTTCACGGTACAGATGGAAACCACACTGGAGTTCCGCTGCAACTGCAGCCGCCCGCAGGTGGCCGGGATGCTGCGCGGGCTCGGCGCCGACGAGGTGCGCGCCATGATCGAAGAGGACCAGGGTGCCAAGGTTACCTGTGAGTTCTGCAAGGAAACCTACGCCTTTACTGTCGACGAGCTGACGGCCCTACCCCAGCTGAAGAACTAATCCTGCCGTACCACTTCGAAGGCCGGCCCGCCGCCGGCCTCGGCCCGCAGTGTCAGCCGGTCAGCGCCGAGGCCGCGGTTGTTGAAATAAAGCCCGAGCAGCTCGGCCCGTTTTTCCGCCAGCTGCAGGTCGTACTCGGCCGACACCCCGGTGGCGGCCCGCACCGTCCCCTGCCAGCGGGACGCCCTGTGGCCGGCCAAAAACGTCGCCAGCGGTTCGAGTATCCCCGTTCCCCCCGCCAGCGGCAGCGCCGCACCTTCGCTGAACAGCACCTGCCCCGGATAGCGAATGCTCAGCAGCTCGCCCGCGCCGACCTCGGCCCCGGGCAGAGCGGCGGCAGCATTATGCATTTCGTCGGCCGCTTCCTTTACCGCCGAGGCGGCAGGCACCCCGGAAACCGTCTCCATGGTCGCCTGCGGAGCGGCACAGGCCGTCAATAAAAGCAGCAGCAAAGGCCAGGTGATTCGCTTGGTCATGTTCCCATCCTTGTCAGAGTATTGCTGATAAGTATAGCAGAACAAGCTCAGTCTGTCTCCGGCGCGCTCCCAGCTTCCCCGTTCAAATCCTGCAAGCGCCAGAGCCGGGCATACAAGCCCCCCTGTTCCAGTAACTGCCGGTGCGTTCCGGACTCGCTGACCTGCCCCCGGTGCAGCACGACGATGCGGTCGGCGGTAGCGGCGGTGCGCAATCGGTGGGCGATCAACAGTACGCTGCGATCCCGGCTGGCGACAGCCATCCCTTCGGCAACCCGATGCTCGGTGGCACTGTCGAGCCGACTGGTGGCCTCGTCGAGAACCAACAGTCGCGGCCGAGCGGCCAGAGCCCGAGCCAGGCAGAGGAGCTGTCGCTCACCGGAGGAGAGATTGCGGCCCCGCTCGGCGAGCATCCCGTCGAGACCGCCGAGGCGCTGCACCACCTCGCCCAGCCGGCAATCGTCGAGCAGCCGCTGCAGAGCAGCGTCGTCCAGCTGGTCTTCGGGATCAAGGTTGGCCCGCACGCTACCGGAAAAGAGGAACGGCTCCTGCGATACCCAGCCGATCTGCCGGCGCAGCTCGGAAGGGTCGAGCTCACTCAGATCGACACCGTCGAGGCGGATCCGCCCCGCAGTCGGACGATAAAATTGCATCAACAACCGGGTCAGGGTGCTCTTACCGCTGCCGGTGGCACCCACCAGGGCGACAGTTTCGCCGCCGCCAATCCGCAGGTCCACACCCTTGAGCACCGGCGTTCTGCCGTCGTAACTGAAATCAACCCCCTCGAACACGACCTCGCCGGGCCCTTCAGGCAGGCGCCCGGCTCCGGCCGCCTCCGGCGTTTCGTCCAGTAGTTCAAAAATCCGTTCAAGGGAGGCGTTGCTGGCCTGGATCACCGAGTACTTGGCCGACAGGTCACGCAACGGAGCGAAAAATTTCTGCACGTATTCAATGAAGGCGACCAGGGTACCGAAGGTGGCGGCCCCGGCCACCACTTCGCCGCCGCCCCGCCAGAGGATGGCGGCAATCGCCACCGCCCCGAGCACCTCGACCACCGCGTAGAGGGCGGCATCCCACTCGATGACCTTGAAAGTGCTTTGGCGATAAGCCTGCTGCAGCTCTTCGAACTCGTCAAGGGTGCGGCGCTGCTGGCTGAACAAGCGGACCTCGCTGATTCCCCCGATCCGTTCGGCGATAAAGGCGTTGAGGCCGGCCAGCCGCGCCCGCACCTTGCGCATGGCACCGCGCATGTTGCGGCGAAACATCAGCAGGATCAGCAGCAGCGGCGGGATCACCCCGAGCGAAACCAGGGTCAGCGGCGGGCTCATCCAGACCATGATGCCAACGATGAAGGCCAGGGTAACGAAATCGCCAACCGTGGCAATGACCCCGGCGCCGAACAACTCGCCGACGTTCTCCACGTCACTGGTCAGGCGGGTGACCAGCCTTCCCGAGGGGTGGCGGTCGAAAAACGCCGACGGCAACCGCAGCAGGCGCCGGAAACCCAGCCGCCGCAGATCAGCCATCAGTCGCTGACCGACCGCCTGCACCAGGTAACCCTGAGCAAACAGCAGCAGGCTCTCGCCGACCAGCGCAAGCAAAAACAGCAGAATCACGCCGGCAAAGCCGTCGAGCCGCCCCGGCACGATGTGCTCATCGATCAACAGCATGATCAAGTAAGGCTGAACCAGCTTGCTGGCGGCGATAAACGGCAGCAATACCAGCGCCGCCAGGGCCTGCCGCCAATACGGGCGGACCATGCCGACAAACCGGCGGAACAGTTGCCAGTCGAGATGACGGCCGGCCACCTCGTCGATATCGGGCATTTCGTGCCTCATGGCAGCGCCTCCAGTTCGGCCAGCAACCGTTCCCGCTCGATCAGCCGGGCATAGAGTCCCCCGGCCCGGGCCAACTCGGCCGGCGTCCCCTGTTCGCACAGCCGACCCCCCTCGAGTACCAGCACCCGATCCGCCCCCTCGATCTGGGACACCCGGCCGGAGGCGAAAAACACAGTTTTTCCTTGCAGCTGCGGACGCAACCGGGCCCAGACCTCGCGGGCAGTGGCGGCATCGAGATGGCTGAAGGGATCGTCGAGCAGCCACAGCCCCCCCCCCGCCGCCAGTGCCCGACCGAGGCAGACCCGCTGCCGTTGGCCGCCGGAGAGAGACAGCCCCCCTTCGCCGACTTTGGTGGCAAAACCCTCGTCAAACCCTGCCACCTCCTCGGTCAGACAGACCGCGTCAGCCACCCTCTGCAACTCCTCGTCGTCGGCGTCAGGAACAGCGTAGAGAAGATTTTCTTTCACCGAACCGGTGAAAAGCCGCCCCTCCTGGGGAACTGCAGCCAGTCGGCGGCGATAGGCCGTCTCGTCGACCAGCGCCAGGTCCTCGCCGTCGACAAAAAGCTGTTCCGCATCGAGCGGGTAGAGCCGCGCCAGCAGCTTGAGCAGGGAACTTTTGCCGCTGCCGGTGGCGCCAGCGACGCCGACCAAGGTACCGGCAGGAATGTCGAAACTCAGCTCGTGCAAGACCGACTGTTCACCGTAGGCGAAGGTCAACCCGGTCGCCTGCACTCCCGGAGCAGTCAGGTCACGAAGGCCGGCAGCGGGAAGTACCGCCCTTTTGGCCGGCAACCGCAGTAGCAGGTCAATCCGCTCCAGGCTGGCGGCGGCCCGCTGGGTCAGGGTCAGCACCCAGCCGAGCAGCAGGGTCGGCCAGGCCAATTGCACCAAATAGGCATTGAAGGCGATCAGTTCGCCGAGGCTGAGGGTGCCACCCACCACCCTACTGCCGCCGAAATAGAGGGCCAGCAGCGTCGCCAGCGGGCCGATCACGGTCATCACCGGCAGGATCAGGGCACGCAGGCGGGCCAGCACCAGGTTACACTCCAGGTAATCATCGTTGAGCCGGTCGAACTGCCGACAGCGGTTATCAAACAGATTGCCGGCGCGAATCACCGCCTGCCCGGAGACCCCTTCCTCAACCGCCTCACTGACTTTGCCGAGGGCTTCCTGCACCCGGGTCGAGTGGTACAGCAAGCGGCGGCTGACTCGCTTGACTACGATCAGCATGGCCGGGTAAGGCAACAGGGCGATCAGGGTCAGTCCCGGCGCCAGGGACAGGAGCATAACCAGGGTAAACAAGTAGACCAGGGCGGCGTTGGCCAGGGTCAACACGCCGAACCCGGCCAGCATGCGGATGTTAGAGAGATCGTTGGTGAAACGGGAGAGGAGGTCGCCGGTGCGCTGACTGTCGAAAAACGGTGTCTCTTGGCCCAGCAGTCGGGTCAGCAGGTCGCGCCGCAGGTCGACCTCGACGCGCCGGGCGGTGCGCAGATAGCGCAGCCGGGAGAAAATCCGGGTAACGCCCCGCAGCACCGCGGCCGTCGCCAGGATGGCGGCAAACCAGAGGATCTCCCGAGTGTCGCCCCGCTCAGCGGCATCGATCCCCTGCTTGAGGGTCCAGGGGATCAGCATGGCCAAGGCGTTGGTCAGCACCAGCCAGACCAGTCCGGCCAACAGCAGCCGCCGGTAAGTGCGCAGATAGGGGATGAGGAAGACCAGGCTTTTCACGGGCACTCCAAATCAATTAGCCACGGAGACACAGAGGCACAGAGTTTTATCAAAATCAAAAACAGGATTTTTGCCAGAGAAGAGAACTCGCTCTCCACCACAATTTGGAGCGAATACACGGATCAGAAAACTGCTGTGATTTTCTCTGGGTCTCCGTGCCTCGGTGGCGATAATCATTTTGGTTCATCGGCCGCCGGCTGAAAGGCGGCATGGGAACGCAACAGATCAAGCAGCAGATCGGCGGCGACCCCGTTGGCAATACCGGTACCAAGGGCGAATAACAGAAAAAACGGAAACAGCTGCCACAGGCCGGGATGACGCACCAGCACCAGCCAGGCGATCAGCAGCTGGCCAGCGGCGTGGCCGACCGCGCCCAAGGCCGATACCCCGACCGGGCCGATGTGGCGGCCGAACAGGGAACGGGCCGCTGTCATCATCGCGGTCGCCGTCACCCCACCACAGAGGGAAAGGAGAAAGCCGGGGGAAAAGAGGTTGCCGACCACCAGTGAGCCAATGCCGACCCGCGCCAGGGTTACCACCCAGGCGGCCCGGCCACCATAGAGAAAGAGTGCGGTCAGGGTCAGGATGTTGGCGAACCCGAGACGAAACCAGGGGGCCGGCGACGGCAGCAGGAACTCCAGAGTGTGCAGGGCTACCGCCAGGGCGGTGAACAGGGCCAGGAAAATTCGCCGACGTACTCGGACCAGTTGCTGCGGGTCAACGGCTGATGAGGTCATGAGTCGGCTCCTCTTTTTCCTCACCCTCGATAAGCACCAGCAACTCGTTAGGGACGCAGGCCAGCAGTTCGCCCTGACGTGCGATATGACCCATGCCGATGCAGACCTTGTGGGGACAGGGCGACGAAGTGATGCAGACATGGCCGTCGCGGATCGCCAGCAACGTCTCGCCCAGCGGCCCGGTCAGGGTCGCGCTGCGGTCAACGGCGAGGGGAGCGCTGAATACCACCCGCCCCTGCTGTTCTACCACCACCCGGGCACCGCGGGGGCCTTTGCCAACCAGCACAAAAGCGGCGCCGGTAGCCAGCAACAGGATCAGGACAATGACCCGGTCGAGCCAGGTCATGCGCCGCAACACCGCCGTTACGGCCATTGCACCCGCTCCTTGAGCCCGGCCGAGAGCACGATACTGCCATCGGCAGCCACCAACATCACCTCGGCCTGCGGCCAGGCCTCGATGAAACGCAACCCGGCCTCGGGGCCAAGAACGAAGGCCGCAGTCGCCAGGGCGTCGGCCTCAGCGGCGCTGGCGGCAACCACCGTCACGCTCTGGCAGAGGGCTGCGGGTCGGCCGGTGCGGGGATCGAACAGGTGATGGTAGCGGACCCCTTCACGCTCGAAAAAACGCTCGTAGTCACCCGAGCTCACCACGGCGACCTGATCGAGTTCTAGGGTGGCAATAAGGGTCTGGGAGTTGCGCGGATGCTGAATGCCGATGCGCCAGGGCCGGCCCAGGCGATCACCGAGCAGACGGATATCGCCGCCGGCGTTGACCGAGGCATGCTCCACCCCGGCCCGGTGCAGCACTTCGATGGCCTGGTCGATGGCAAAGCCCTTGGCGATGCCGCCGAGGTCGACCTGCAGGGCGGGCGTTTGCTTGCTGATGCGGGGACCCGCAATGCTCAGGGCCTGCGGACCGATCCCGACGAGGGCGGCGGTAATTTCTTCAGCGGAGGGGATGCGGGGTTCGGCCGCCTCGATCCCCCAGAGCTCTTTCAAACGACCCAGGGTCATGTCGAAGGCGCCGCCGCTGGCAACAGCAACCTGCTGACCGAGGACCAGCACGGCGGCAGTTTCCGGAGTCACATCAACCGCTACGGTGGCCGCGTTGAGACGGAACACATCGCTGTGTGGCCGGCTGGCCGACATAAGTTCCTCAACCCGCGCCATGGCCAGGAAAGCTTCGCTGACGGCGGCATCCAACGATTTCTGCTCGTCACCTAAGGCGGTGATCTCGACCACCGTTCCCATCAGCAGGCGACTGCGTCTAACGCTCTGCGGTTCATGGTCGCAGCGTTGCAAGGCCAGCAGGGCCAGCAACCCGAGCAGCAGCAGGATGGCCAGGGGGCGGGTCAGAGGCAAAGGCTACTCCTCGACGATTTCGCCGATCAGGTCGTAGTCCGAAGAATCGGTGATGCGCAGCTCCACGATATCGCCGATTTCGGCCTGGCCGGCGGTGATATAGACCTGGCCGTCGATGTCCGGGGCCTGGCGGATGCTGCGGCCCCGCAGCAGCAGTTCGGTTTCCTCGCTGAACCCCTCGACCAGAACCTCTTCGGTGCGTCCTACCAGAGCCCTATTCTTGCGAAAGGAAACCCGCTGCTGGGCCTTCATCAATTTGGCGTAACGAGCCTTTTTGACCCGCTCGGGGATCTGGCTTTCCAGACCGGCGGCGGCAGTCCCCTCTTCCCGCGAGTAGCGGAACACCCCGACCCGTTCGAAATTCCCCTCGTTGATGAACTCGTGGAGGCGGGCGAACTGCTCGTCGGTCTCGCCGGGAAAGCCGACGATGAACGAGGTGCGCAGGGTCACGTCGGGAATCCGCTCACGCAATCGGCCGACCAGGGCGCGAATGCCGGCTTCATCGACCCGCCGGTTCATCATCGACAGGATGGTGCTATCGATGTGCTGCAGAGGGATGTCGAGGTAGTTGCAGATCTTCTTCTCGCCGGCGATCAGCTCGATCAGTTCGTCGCTGATACCGTCGGGATAGGCGTAGAGCAGGCGCAGCCAGCGCAGATCGTCGATTTTCACCAGCTCGCGCAGCAGAGCCTCGATGCGGGCGCCGTCGGAACGGTCGGCCCCATAGGCGGTGATGTCCTGGGCGATCAGGTTGACCTCTTTGACCCCATCGGCGGTCAGCGTGCGGACCTCTTCGACGATCGAGGCGATACTCCGCGAACGCAGGGTACCCCTCAGCTGAGGGATCACACAGTAGGAGCAGTGGTTGGCGCAGCCCTCGGCGATCTTAACGTAGGTCGAGTAGAAGGGGGACGACTTGACCCGCGGTGTGGTGTGGTCATAGAGGAATTCAGGCAGGCCGATCGCCTCGGTCTGTCCCGATTTT
>JAQYWA010000237.1 GCA_030145265.1 Desulfuromonas sp.
AAAGGAAGCAAAAGAAGGGTGCCCGGCTCCTTGCCCTTCGGGTTCCCTTCGCTCCGCAGACGTTTTGCGGCCGGGCAAAAACTCGCTACGCTCAGACATTTGCCCGTCTGTTTCGCAAAACGTCCACTGTGCTTCGGCTGCGTCACACGGGATGGGTAAATCGAAAACCGCTTAAGCTCACTATTCCCCAAACGTCCACTTCGCTACGGCGGCGGCGAAGGGGGAAAACGTTACTAGGGGAATTTTGACCCACCTCAAGGAAAAACCTCCCTCCGCATGGCAGAATAAAGGAAACTCCAGCACAAAGGATTTTCCACCATGCTCTTCAGCGAAATCATCGTCACACTCCTGATCTGGGTCCTGACCGCGGCCGGCCTCTTCTTCGGCCTGCGCGCCTTTTTGCGTCGCAAACGCTAGGATAGTCCGACAGTCTCCTAGGGCCCCTCCCCCAGGTCCGGTTCGCCGCAGCGCGGCAGAATATACTCGCGCGACAGCTCGCGCAGGCGCAGGGCGGCATCCCAGGCGGACAAATCCGCCTGTGGCCAGATCGGCGCGCCGATCTCAACCTCGATGCTTCCCCGGTGCGGCAGCCTGTCCTCACCGCGCAGAATCGAACGGGTGCCGCGAATAGCCACCGGCACCACCGGCAGCCCGGCCTCGACGGCGGCGAGAAACGCCCCCATGCGAAATGGACGCAGCCCCGGCGCCCGGGTGAAGGTGCCCTCGGGAAAATAGACCAGGGTCTGTCCCGCCCGGGCCAGCTCGCCGATGCGGCGGGCGTCCTCCACACTCTGCTGACGGTCGAAGCGCTCAACAAAAACACTGCCGATTTTGCGCAGAAACGGACCGGAGAGGCGACCGGTCTGCAGTTCGACTTTGGCCACAAAGGCAAATTCCGGCGGCAGCGCCGCCACCAGTACCAGTCCATCGAGATAACTGGCATGGTTGGCCACCACCACAGATGGCCGGCCCCTCTCCATCTGTTCAAGCCCTTGGGCCCTGAGAGTCACCCGCGACGCCCAGGATAACCAGCGCAGGGCGGCACGCATGCAGGCCCACCGGCTCGCCGGCTTCGGCAGCACCACCACCGCCAGCCACACCGGCGGCGCGACAAGCCAGAACAACAGCCGCAGGTAGCGGCCATAAAGCAGGTCTCCGCTACGCTGGCGCAGCCTATTCCAGCCGCCGCCCAGGGTGACCAGGGCAACCCGCAACAGCATCCGCCAGCGTGGCTCCACCCTGCCCAGACGTCCCTGTTCGTGCAGCTCGCGACAGGCGGCCCGCCTCAGTTTGCCGCTCGAGGTCTTGAGCAGGGTTTTCGGCGGTGCCAGCATCAGCTCGTCGACCGGGCTTCCCACCAGGTCGACCGCCAGTCCGTTGATCTCCTGCCGCAACCGTTCCAGCACGCCGGCGTCGGTTTCGCGGGTTTCCGCCACCAGCACCAGCCGCTCGGTCACGCCGGTCTGGTCCCGGCATCCGAACACCACCACGTTCCCCTTACGAATGCCGACGAGGCGTCCTACCGCCTCTTCCAGCTCCTGGGGATAGACGTTGCGCCCGGCGATAATGATCAAATCCTTGCTGCGTCCGGTCAGATAGAGATCCCCCCCCGCCAGGTAACCGAGGTCCCCCGTTTCCAGCCAGTCGCCATCAAAGAGCTTCGCACTCTGCTCCGGAGCACCAAAGTAGCCGCAGGTGGCCGAGGGTCCGCGGAACTGCACCTGTCCCTCGCGGCGCTCCGGCAGTTCCTGGCCGCCGGGGCCGAGAATGCGGATCTCATGGCCTTCGAGAGGCCGCCCGCAGGCCACCACCTGAAGGGCCCCATCCGCCTCCGCCTCCGCAACCGGAATTGCCTTGCCGCTGCGGGCGAAGGCCTCACGATCAATGCGATCGATCAGCGGGCCGCGACCGCAGGGGGGAAAGGCCAGCCCCACCGAGTTTTCCGCCAGACCGTAGACCGGCATCAGCGACCCACGGCGAAATCCAAAAGCAGCAAAACGGGAACAGAAACGCTCCAGGGTATCGGGACTGACCGGCTCGGCACCGTTGAAAGCACAACGCCAGGAGGAAAGATCGAGCCCGGAAAGTTCGTCATCCTTGAGCCGGTTCAGGCAGATCTCGTAGGCGAAATTGGGCGCCGGCGACAGGGTGCCCCGGTAGCGGTGGATGGCCCACAACCAGCGATTGGGCCGGGCAAGAAAATCGAGGGGCGACAACAGCACCAGGGGAATACCGAAGTACAGCCCGGCCAGCCAGGTTCCGATCAACCCCATGTCGTGATACAGAGGGAGCCAGCTGACAATAACGTCGGTGTCGGCGACCTGCACCGTTTTGCCCATGGCGCGAATGTTGGCCAGCAGGTTGGCGTGGGAGAGGATCACCCCCTTGGGGTTGCCGGTGCTGCCGGAAGTGTACTGGAGAAACGCCGTGTCCCCCGGGTTAACCGCGGGCGGCGTGAATTCACCGTCGGTCAGTTCGGCCACCGAAACCAGCTGCTTGAGGGCGGGAAGCTGCAGCTTGAGCAGGCGGGCAAAGGGGAGAGCTTCGGCGAAGGTGATCAGGGCCGTCGCCGCGCAGGTGGAAAGGATGGACAACTGCCGACGCAGGTGGTCTTCAAGCAGGGCCAGCCGCATCGGCGGATAGATCGGCACCGGCACCGCCCCGGCCAGCACCACGCCGTAAAAGGCGGCAAGATAATCGGGGCCGGTAGGGAGCATGATCGCCACCCGCTCGCCCGGCTCCACCCCGAGCGCCTGCAGCCCCCCGGCAACAGCCATGGCCGCATCCTGCAGCCGACGATAGCTGAGCACCTCGCCCTCACCCTGATCTGCGTAGAAACGCACGTGGGGCCGCTCGGGGTGGCGCTCGACATGCCAGGCCAGCACTTCCGCCAGAGTGACCGCCTGCACGGGGATCTCCCAGGCCGCCTCGCCGATCACCGCATCGATCCTCGCGCCGGCGGTGTCGATACCCCCGTGACCGGCGGCAGCCAGCGCCGCCAGCAGATCCCGCACCCTTTCCGCCTCGCTGACCGCCCGCTCCTCCAGGCGCACCCCGAAACGCCGCTCGATCCGGCTCAAGAGCTCCATCCGCGCCAGGCTGTCGAGTCCCAGGTCCCGGTCGAGGGCGGAATCGAGACCGACTCTCAGCATCGGCGCCTGCCCGGGACGGAGCTCCGCCACCAGCTCGCGCAACAGTTCGAGCAGCAGCCGCGCGCTGTCATCCGAATGCATAGTGGCAGTCGGGCGCTCCATCTCTCACCTCCCGGCCTTCGGGCTTCCCATACCGGACTATTGTAACAGATGGATGAAAAGCGCAACTGCTACGCTGAGGACAACGGGAACGGGCTCCACGCGATTTACTTTGGCGGGTCGCGTGTTATTTTTGATCTGTCAGCTTTCGTACCGACCAGCAGGCACCATCCTCAGAAAGGATCCGCTCCATGTCCTACTACATCAACAAAATGATCGACAGCTCGTTTGACGCAGCCATTGCAAAGGTGACGGAAGAACTGAAAAAGGAAGGATTCGGCATTCTCACCGAAATTGACGTCAAGGCGACATTGAAGAAAAAACTGGATATCGATTTTCGCAACTACCGAATTCTGGGGGCCTGCAACCCGCCCTTTGCCTACCAGGCCCTGCTGGCGGAACCCAAAATAGGCACCATGCTTCCCTGCAATGTGATTGTCGAAGAAGTAAACGCCGGCAAGACCGAGGTGTCCGCCGTCGATCCGCTGGCCTCGATGCAGGCGATCGGCAACCCAAAACTTCAGGCCATCGCCGAACAGATCCAGGCAAAACTCAAGAAAGTCATCGAAA
>JAQYWA010000238.1 GCA_030145265.1 Desulfuromonas sp.
TTACCGTCCCCAGTTCTACTTCCGGACCACGGACGTGACCGGGATCGTCGAGCTGCCCGAAGGTGTCGAGATGGTCATGCCTGGCGACAACATCGCCATGACCGTCGAGCTGATCACTCCGATCGCGATGGACAAGGAGCTGCGCTTCGCTATCCGTGAGGGTGGCCGTACTGTCGGCGCCGGCGTTGTTAGCGATATTGTTGAGTAATTTCTTGAGCTGCTCTCTCCCCGGATTCGGGGAGAGAGCTGAGGAAAATAGCTATGCGGGACATCGTTACACTGGCTTGCACCGAGTGTAAGCAGCGCAACTACACTACGACCAAAAATAAAAGAAACACGCCTGACAAGCTGGAGTTCAGCAAATACTGCCGCTTCTGTCGTAAGCACACCCCTCATAAGGAAACCAAGTAGGGGCGACTACCATCGGACGGCGTTGTTTTGATTCGCTTGCAGGCCAGTAGCTCTAATGGCTAGAGCACCGGTCTCCAAAACCGGGTGTTGGGGGTTCGAGTCCCTCCTGGCCTGCCATAAATAAGTAGATTATCCTCCATGGGGGTTGAAATAGTGCTCGGGAAAACGACAGAGTTTCTCACCAACGTCAAGGGTGAGCTGGCAAAGGTAACCTGGCCTACCAAGAAGGATACCTATGCGTCAACGCTGGTCGTCATTGCCCTTGTCGTGGTTGTGGCTACCTTCCTATGGGTTGTGGATTCCGCCCTTTCCACGGCAATCCGCGCCCTCCTGGGCTGATTGGAGATAGGGTAGCTTCTATGGCAATGAGATGGTACGGGGTGCATACTTATTCGGGGTTTGAGAATAAGGTCAAGCTCAATCTCGAAGAGCGAATTCGGATGCTTGGCGTTGAGGAAGAGTTTGGTGAGGTCCTGATTCCCTCTGAAACGGTCGTTGAGCTGAAAAATGGCGAACGCAAGACCTCTTCCCGGAAGTTTTTCCCAGGCTACATCCTGGTTCAGATGGAGTTGAACAACGAAACCTGGCATGTGGTCAAGGATACGCCCAAGGTGACTGGTTTCGTCGGTGGCGGCTCGGCTCCTCCTGCGATTTCCGACGAGGAAGTCGCAAAGATCACCACCCGGATGGCAGAGGGGGCTGAGCGTCCCAAGCCCAAGGTAGAGTTTGAGGTGGGCGAGACCGTGCGGGTTGTCGACGGTCCGTTCCTGAATTTCTCCGGTGTGGTGGAAGACGTTAAGCCGGATAAGGGCAAGCTCAAGGTTATGGTCAGCATATTTGGCCGGGTTACGCCTGTGGAGCTTGAATTCATACAGGTCGAGAAGATCAGCTGATCCTGGTCAGAACGCAATATATTTAAGGAGTAGCTCATGGCCAAGAAGGTTATTGGACAAATAAAGCTGCAGATTCCCGCCGGCAAGGCCAATCCTTCGCCTCCGGTCGGCCCCGCGCTAGGTCAGCACGGGGTGAATATCATGGAATTCTGCAAGGCGTTTAACGCCAAGACCCAGGGCGAAGACGGGATGATCATCCCGGTTGTCATCACGGTCTATGCCGACCGTTCCTTCACCTTTATCACCAAAACCCCACCTGCTGCTGTGTTGCTGTTGAAGGCTGCGAAGATCCCCAAGGGTTCCGGTGTCCCCAATAAGACCAAAGTGGGCAACGTGACCAAGGACCAGGTGGTTGAAATCGCCAAGCTGAAGATGCCCGACCTGAATGCTTTCGATGTGGATGCTGCAGTAAAGACCATCGAAGGTACCGCGCGCAGCATGGGGCTGGAAATCGTCTAATATACGGCAGAGTCTGGAGTATAAGAACATGCGTACAGGAAAACAGCATAATACGGCCGCGGCCAAGGTGGATCGGAGCGTTGCTTATCCCATCGATGAAGCGATTGCATTGGTCAAGGACAGCGCCTATGCCAAATTCGATGAGACCATAGACGTCTCCATCCGTCTCGGGGTAGACCCCCGTAAGGCCGACCAGATGGTCCGCGGCGCCGTCGTGCTTCCTAATGGTCTCGGCAAGACTGTTCGCGTCCTGGTTTTCGCCAAGGGTGAAAAAGCCCAGGAGGCTACAGCGGCCGGTGCCGATTTTGTTGGCGCTGATGACCTGGTGGCCAAGATCCAGGGCGGTTGGTTCGATTTCGACACCGCCATCGCTACCCCGGATATGATGGGGACCGTCGGCAAGATCGGTCGGCTGCTTGGGCCCCGTGGCCTGATGCCGAATCCGAAGGTTGGCACTGTGACCTTCGACCTCGGTCGTGCAGTCACCGAAGCCAAGTCGGGCAAGATCGAATACCGCGTTGAAAAGGCCGGTATCGTTCATGCTCCGGTCGGCAAGGTCTCCTTCGAGCAGCAGAAGCTGCAGGAGAACATCATCTCCTTGGTTGACGCCTTGATCAAGGCGAAACCTTCGACCTCCAAGGGGTCTTACCTCAAGAAGATCAGCATTTCCAGCACCATGGGGCCCGGTATAGTACTTGATGTTCCGGCTCTTCAGTCGCTGATTAAATAAGGGCGGTATCGCACTGCCTTTTATGCGGCTCGCAAGCTTATTGCGAGCCGTCGCCGTTGAGAATGTTCTCAACGCTCCTGGTCAAAGACAGCAGGCACTCTCACCGAGAGTTTAATGGTTAATCCGCCTGCCGAGGCTGAAGTATGGAGCGACGGTCGTTTCCGTCTCTCATTATCACCTCTGACAGGGGCTCGGGATCTTCTTGATCCCCAGATCAAACAGAAAGGAGGAGAGACGTTGAACAGAACGAGTAAAGAACAGGCTGTCGCGGAATTAGCGCAAAAGCTTGCTTCGGCCAAGGTGACGTTCCTTGCCGATTATCGTGGGCTGAACGTTGATCAGGTCAACAAGCTTCGCGGAGAGTTGCGCGGTGTATCTGTCGAGTACCTGGTTGCCAAGAATACTCTGCTGAAGTTAGCCGCGAAGGGAACTGGTGCCGAGTGTCTTAATGATTACCTCGCTGGACCCACCTCGATCGCTATCGCAACGGGTGACCCGGTGGCTCCGGCCAAAGTGCTGGCTGGTTTTGCCAAGGCTAACGCCAAGTTTGAACTCAAAGCCGCTGCACTGGATGGCAAGCTGTTGTCTGTTGAAGACATCAAGGCACTGTCCGAACTGCCGAGCCGCGAAGTGCTTCTGGCCAAGATTCTCGGTTCCATCAATGCCCCGGCATCCAACTTCGTCGGTGTTCTCGCGGCTATTCCGCGGTCACTGGTGCAGGTCCTTGGCGCAATCCAGGACAAAAAAGCCGCATAACATTTTTCAGACATAACCATTACGGAGGATATAGATCATGGCTGATATCACCAAAGAGCAAGTTATTGAATTTATCGAGAAAATGACCGTTCTTGAACTGGCTGAACTGGTCAAAGAACTCGAAGAGAAGTTCGGCGTTTCTGCCGCTGCCCCGGTAGCTGTTGCTGCTGGCCCTGCTGCTGGCGGCGATGCTGCTGCTGAAGAGAAAGACGAATTCGACGTCATTCTCACCGGCCCCGGTGAAAAGAAAATCAATGTAATCAAGGTTGTCCGCGCCGTTACCGGCCTGGGCCTCAAAGAAGCCAAAGACCTTGTTGATTCCGCACCGAAAGCTATTAAAGAAGGTGTCTCCAAAGCTGAAGCGGAAGAACTCAAGAAGCAGCTCGAAGAAGCCGGCGCCTCCGTGGAGCTCAAGTAGCTGACGGCTCGATAGTTTCGCCTTTAGCCAAGGTCGCCGTGTGCGGCCTTGGCTATTCTACTTTCGTTACCTAAAGGAGAAACCATGGCTTATTCGATCGCGAATAACCAGCTTCTGAGGAAACATTTCGCTGAAGTTCAGCGGATT
>JAQYWA010000239.1 GCA_030145265.1 Desulfuromonas sp.
CCGGAGCCCGACGCCCATCCCCCCCTGTAATTTTTCAAACCACAGCAACATCAAATTCCGGCGGGTCGAAGAGTGTCCGTTTGACCGTGCACTGGTCGATGGCTTTGAGAATCGCTTTCTGGTACTTGGCCGGAAAGGCCGCCGGCAGGGTGACAGCAATGCTGACCCGGCTCAGGCGGTGGAGTGCGTTGTCCCGTTCCCATGCCAAGTCCAGCTTCAGGCCGCTGGTGTCGATCTGACGCTGCTGGCAGAAGGTCAGGGCGTAAAAGCCGGCGCAGGTTCCCAGGGAGGCGAGAAACAGGGCGAAGGGGGAAGGGGCCGAGTTGCTGCCCCCGCCTTCTTCGGGCTGATCGGTGCGGATGGTGAACGATTCGTGCCTGGCCTCAACCGCGACGCCGCCAGGGAAGGTTATTTCCATGAAAAACGATCCTTTTTCGAGGTAATTTGATTACCAGTTCGTTCCCTTAGGCTCCAGCCTGGTCAAGGTGTATTTTCGGGTGCCGGTGCCGATTTTTTCGGCGTGGTCGAGGGTGATGGTCCAGTCGATGTCGGGATGGACACCGCGGAACTTGTCGCCGCCCGGTTCGTGACCGCAGGTCAGGGCGGTGTCGGGAAGTCCCTGGGCCTGGTTGACCAGGTCGGCGCAGGCCTGGTCGAGGGCGACCGGGTCGGTGGAGACCAGGATGCCGAGATCAGGGATGATCGGCGTGTCGGAATGGCCATAGCAGTCACAGGACGGGGAAACCTGGGTGACGAAGTTAACGAACAGCGCCTTGCCCGTTTTGTCGGTCAGGGCCCCCTTGGCATACTCGGCCATTTTCTTCATCACCAGCGCCGCTTCCTCGTTCCACTGAATTCTGATAGCCCGGGACTCGCAGACGGTGATGCAGCGGCCGCAGCCGGTGCAGCGCTGGGAATCAATGCGGGCCTTGCCGCCGGAGACCAGGATTGCCTGGTGAGCGCAGGCGCGCAGGCAGACGCCGCAGCCGGTGCAGGCCTGTTCCGCGACTTCCGGGGCGACGGTCGAGTGTTGTTCCATTTTGCCTGCGCGACTCGAGCAGCCCATGCCCAGGTTTTTCAGCGCGCCGCCGAAGCCGGTCAGTTCATGGCATTTGAAGTGGGAGACGGCGATCAGGACGTCGGCTTCAAGGATTTCCAGGCCGATGTCGGCGGTGTCGAGTATTTCGCCATCAACCGGCACCCGGCGGGACGAGTGGCCGCGCAGGCCGTCGCACATGATCAGCGGCGCACCGGCGACAGCGTAGGCGAAACCGTTTTCGATGCCGCAGCACAGGGCCGAGACCGCCTCCTTGCGCTCGCCGGGATAGAGGGTGCAGGAGTCGGTGAGAAACGGCTTGCCGCCGAGCTGCTTGATTTGATCGACGATGCGGCGGATGAAGACCGGGCGGATAAAGGCGTGACCACCTTTCTCCCCGAAATGGATCTTGATGGCGGTCAGTTCGTCGCGGCCGACGATTTGCTCGATCCCGGCCTGGTTCAGCAGTCGCTGTAGCTTAATGAAAAGGTTTTCCTTGTTGCCGGCTCGCAGGTCGGCCAGGTAGACGGTTGCAGGCATTCCATGTCTCCTTTTGCGTATCGGGGAATGCAGCAGGTTACCATAGGCTGGCTCTGCTTACAATTACGTGCAGGCGGGCAAAATTGCACAGCTCGGCCGGTTATTGGGAAACCGGCCGGGCTGTGACGGCGTGCAATGACAGGTGCGTCGCTCAGGATGCGGCGTGGTAGATTGCCGGCTCGTCCTGGATATTTTTGAATTTCTGGAACAGTCGCGGGCGCTCCGGCAGCAGAACCCAGATGGTTTCAGGGATTTCAACAAATTCGAGACCGACCCTGACCATCCCGGTATCGCCGCGTTTCTGGATGTTGCAGACCGTGCCGCGCAACTCGCAGTTAGTGGGCCAGAACGGCCGCTTGAGGCGCATGCAGATGGTAGTGCCGGATAGGATCTGCTCCTGGCTGCAGCCGAAGGAGAGGCCGGTTCGGCTGATATCGAAGGAAAGGCCGGGTTGAAAAGGTTTCTGTGGATCGAGGGTAAATTCGACCACTGACTGCATTTGGTGGCGAACTTCCCGGCGTGGACCGTTCAGCGAGGGGCTGATGAGGTTGCGCTGCTCCTTGGCCCGGTATAGTTCCTCATCGGCGCGGGTGAGCAGTTCGGCGGCGGAGGTCGAATCGTCCGGGCAGATGGCGATGCCGCCGCTGATCGTCAGATTGCGGCGATCCAGCAGTTCCTGTCCGGGGAAAATCGTTTCTTCGAGCGCGATGCGGAACCGTTCGGCCAGATCGAAGGCTTCGTGGATGTTGGTTCGGTGCAGCAGCAGGGCAAATTCCTCGCCGCCGTAACGGCAGGCCAGGTCGCCCGGACGCAGGTTGAGCTGCAGAATTTCAGCAGTCAGTTTGAGGGCATGATCGCCGGCCAGGTGTCCGCAACGATCGTTGTATTGCTTGAAATGGTCGAGGTCGAACAGTACGACGGCAAAGCGGTTGCTTGCGGACTCTGCCTGGCCGCTGGCGAGCTTTTCCAGGTGGGACTTGAAATAGGTCTGGTGATAGAGGCCAGTCAGCCCATCGGTGATCGAAGCTTGCCGGATGTTTTCCAGAAGGTCGGCTTCAACAATGCGCGGATCCCGCATTTCCCGGACGACCGAGTGCAGGTAATCGAGTAGGGCCGGGCGCAGCCGGTTGAAGGGAGGTCCGCCGGGAAACAGGCGCTCGCGGTGTTGCATGGCCTGCTGCCAGTGCAGGCGGGCGGTTTCCTGATCGTAGGTTTTTGACGTCAGCTGGCGCAGCATCTCCTGGTAGACCACTGGGCCCAGCTCCAGTGCCAGTTTTTCGATACCGACGGAAAGCTTCTCGTCGTCCTCGCTCCATTTTCGGAACAGTTCACCTACTTGTACCTCCATAACCGATTTCCCCTTTGTCTCATTTTTCAATTAGTGATATTTTAAAAAGCAGTATTTTATAACATCTTCTTGCCTCTAGCTACAGCGTCATTTTGTTTTAGCACTCTATGAATTTAATCAGGGCGGACGAGTTTATTGCAACTCATAGAATCCAATGGCAAGATAATATCTGGGTGCGCCCTTTCACCTTTTTAGCTGAGGATAAATCAATGGCGATCGTCAAGTGGGATCCCTGGCCTGAATTAAGAGCCGTGCAGGATCAGATGGGTCGATTATTAGAAATTAGCAAAGATCGTGCCGGTGGCGATCCGTTTGAACAGGGGCTCTGGCAGCCGTCAGTGGACATATACGAGGATGACCACGAAGTGGTCATCAAAATGGAGGTCCCTGAGGTTGCGCAGGAGGATATCGACGTTCAGATCGAGGATTACACGCTGATTATCCAAGGCGCACGGCGCCTCGAAAAAGAAGACAACAAACAGAATTACCAGCGGATTGAGCGCAGTTACGGTAATTTCAGGCGGGTCTTTTCCCTCCCCGCCGCGGTGGATGCGGATCGCACCCGGGCCCGCTGCGACAAGGGGGTGCTGAAGGTTGTGCTGCCGAAAAAGGTTCAGGGAAAACCCCGACAGATCGAGATCAGCGTGGAATGAATCTCGTTTGATGGACACTAAAAAAACCGGCTCCCAAGCCGGTTTTTTCGTGTCTTGCTTTTTTCCCCGCATGCCAGGAGACTGTCGGACTTTTCGTCCGCAAAATGTTAAACTCGCCGGGCATTGAAAATCCCTGCGAAGGTGGAAAAATCATGAGTTATACGTTCCGGCAAGTCGATCGAGACACCCTGTTCCTGTTGCCGCCCTCGATGGATGACT
>JAQYWA010000240.1 GCA_030145265.1 Desulfuromonas sp.
TTCGATACGTTGGGTAAACGGTCTCAGGAATTGGACCCCATCATCGGCATGACGGCCAGCAGTGCACGTCGCAAATTCGGAAAATCCGAAGGTGACGCTGGGGATTTTTGACTTGCTTCTCATATGTCACCACCTGTCAGACACTGAAATGGCCCACACCGAAAACCGGGTGGGCCATTCTTATTTTGCAGGGCTGTGGGCGACAACTATGCTGACACAGAGGGATCTTGTTTGCCTATAGATATATATAACGCACAGGGGGGAAGATCTACTGATGCTTATGTCAGAGTTAGCTATTTGTTCCCGATCGGGCCTACGGCCTCGGCAAACAAAATCCGACACATGAAGGTGACAGTGGGCGCCGAGCCACAATCCCAGCCAGACTCCCTCCCTTGCTGGAAGGCTCCAGCCCTTCTTCGTGCAGCAGAACGTCCCATCCGGAAAATATTTGCAGCAGTTCGCCCGGCTCGAGCACGAATTCTTTGCGCTTCGGACTTCCGGGGAAGTGGCCGGCCCGGCTGAATGTGCGCACCACCATGATGCCTCCGGGGCGGACGCTTTGCATCAGTGCCGGAAAGAGCGTGCGCTGCAGGTAGAAGAAGACGATGACGATATCGTAAGTGGCCGCGGTCAGGGCAGGGGAGTGTTCGAGATCGACTTGTTCGGCAGTGATGTCGAGCTTTTTTTTCGACGCCTCCGCACGCAGTTGCTCAATCCCCTCATCCGAATAATCGACGGCGTGCACGGTATGTCCGTGCTCGGCCAGGTAAAGGGCATTACGGCCTCGGCCGCAGGCGACATCGAGCACCTTGCCTGCCGGGAGCAGCGGCAGGATCCTTGCCAGCCAGGGGTCGGGACAATGCGGTTGCTCGGCTTTGTCCCGCCAGCGTTCGTCCCAATCAGCGGCAGTCATTACTTCTGATTTCCCTTGGTGGCGTCAGCGGATGTAGGCTTCGGTGACGTAGCGGCGCATCATGACGTGGGTATTGAAATAGTAGGCGTTTTTGCCGATGGCGTTCTTCATGACTCGAATCCAGCCCGTTCGGTCATTGTAATAGAGCGGGATGATGACCTTTTCCAGTTTGTCATAGAGATCTTCGAGGTCTTCCGCCGCATGATTGTCGTCCACAGATGTTTCGGTGGCGGGCGGGCCGATGGACCAGCCGGTTATTCCTTCAATATGGCCTTCGATCCACCATCCGTCCAGTACGCTGAAATTGGGAACGCCGTTGAGGGCGGCTTTCATGCCGCTGGTCCCCGAGGCTTCGAGGGGCCTGATGGGATTGTTTAGCCACAGGTCGACCCCGGGAACGAGGCGGTAGGCGACTTCCATGTTGTAGTTTTGCAGGTACACCACTTTGATCTTGCCTTTGAGCTGACCTGTTTTTTTTATGATGCGCTGAATTATCTCTTTGCCCGGTTCGTCATGGGGATGCGCCTTGCCGCCGAAAATCAGCTGCAGCTTTCCTTTGCCGATTTTTAGCAGACGTTTGAGGTCGGAAAAGATGAGGTCGCCACGTTTGTAAGTGGCCGAGCGGCGGGCGAAGCCGATCGTGAGTATGTCGGGATCGAGTTTGGTGCCGGTGGTTTCTTCGATATAATGAAACAAGTAGGCCTTGGCCCCGCAGTGAGCATCCCAGATCTCTTCGTCGGGGATGTTGTCGACGCGAACCAGCAGCTCCGGCTCGTGGGCCCAGCCGGGAATGTAATCATCGAACAGGTTGACAAAATAGGGTGAGGCCCAGGTGAAGGTATGCACGCCGTTGGTAATGGCATGAATTTCGAATCCCGGGAACAGGTTCTGGGAGATTTCCCCGTGTTTTTTCGCCACCCCGTTGACATAGCCACTGAGGTTCAAAGCCAGCATGGTCATGTTCAGGTTGTCTTTCCCGGCCAGTTCCTGGATCAGGGAGAGGGGGACCGGCTCCCCCAGCACTTTTTTGACCAATTCATACGGAAAACGATCGTGTCCTGACGGAACCGGGGTGTGGGTCGTGAAAACGCACTGATCCATGACCCGGCGGGTATCCCATGAAGCCCGTTCGTCCCAGGTGTCTTCCACCGGATGACGGGTCCGGTCCAGCAGTTCGAGCGTGAGAAAGCTGGCATGGCCCTCGTTCATATGAAACTTTTTGATGGTAAAGCCAAGGGCATCGAGAATTCTGGCGCCGCCGATACCCAGAACAATTTCCTGCTTGAGTCGGTTGCTGAGATCGCCGCCATAGAGATGATCGGTAATGTGACGGTCTTCTTCAAGGTTGCCGGGGATGTCGGTATCCAGGAACAGGGCCGGGATTTCACCACCGGTCGGGCTTTTAACCCGGTATAGCCAGGACTGCACCATGACATCGCGGCCCTCTATGGTGACCAGCGTCTTGACCGGCAGCAGTGCCATGAACATGCCGGGGTCCCAACTCGCCGGAGCTTCCTTCTGCCTTCCTTTGGCATCGATTGTTTGCAGGAAATAGCCATGCCGGCTCACCAGGGTCACGGCAACCATCGGCAGTTTGAGATCCGCGGCGCTCTTGATGGTGTCGCCGGCGAGGATGCCGAGACCGCCGCTGTATGTCGGGATTTCTGCGGAAAAGCCAATTTCCATGGAAAAGTAGGCAATTCTTGGTTCTCGGGTAAACTGTTTCCAGTCGCTCATTTAAAACCCTCCCACATTATCAATGGTCGCATATTAGGATAACAAAAATTGGCGTCGGCGCCAGTGGAGAATACGGCTTGAGTGCCTCAGGGCGGGAGACTTTGCCCTTGAAAAACATTGGAATCTATGGGAAAGTTTAGTTTCGTGAATTTACTCACGTCCCTCCGGAGTCAATACTTACGTCCATGTATTTGGAATTTTACGGTTTTCAGGAAAAACCCTTTACCCTTACGCCAAATCCCCGATTTGTCTACCTGAGCAGGAACCATCGGGAAGTATTTGCCCACCTGCTTTATGGTATTGAGGATCGCTGTGGTTTTGTCGCCATCACCGGGGAAGTCGGCACCGGTAAAACCACCGTGCTGCGCACCCTTCTGGATGACCTTGACGATGAAAATTATCGGCTGGCATTCATATTCAATCCCTGCCTTTCCGTTCTCGACCTGCTGCGCAGCATCCAGCGCGAATTCGGCATTGAATCCGATGCCGCTGCAGTCGGCGACCTGATCCATGCACTCAACGAGTTTCTGCTTCAGCAGCGGCGTGAGGGGCGAACCGTTGTCTTGGTCATCGATGAAGCCCAGAACCTCGATCCTTCGGTGCTTGAACAGATTCGTCTGTTGTCTAACCTGGAAACGGATACCGACAAACTGATCCAGATCGTGCTGGTCGGCCAGCCGGAACTGGGAACTCTGCTCAAACGCCGCAACATGCGCCAACTCAACCAGCGGATCGTGGTGCGCTACCATCTTGGCACCATGGACCAGCACGACACTCGTGAGTACGTCAGGCATCGGTTGAAGATCGCCGGCGGAGACGATGAAATCATCACCCCGGCGGCTCTGAAAAAAATATATCGGTTTTCCGGCGGGCTTCCCCGGCTGATCAATGTTCTGTGCGGCAGAGCCCTGCTTCTGGGCTATTCCCAGGACAGTAAAATCATCACCGCACGGATGGTTGCAGCGGCCATCACAGAAGTCGGTTTGCCGCGCAAGAGCTGGGTTCAGAGGCTGTTTGGCAGCTTACTCCCTTAGGTGGTTTAGCTTGCTCCCTCAGGGGGGTTATTGTTAATTCGGTCAGCTCCACAAAAAGAATGATGGATCTGATTGAGCAGGAGC
>JAQYWA010000241.1 GCA_030145265.1 Desulfuromonas sp.
AAATGCACCCCGTGGCAGGAAGAGCAGGAAACCTTGGTTCCGTCAACCAGGCTGATGTCGCCGTTGGTGCCGAAGTTATCCGGCACGGCCCTGAACTTGTCCGGATTGGCGGCGGCCAGCGCCGGATAATTGGCATGCATGGGGTGGGTTGTGAGACCGTGGTTGCCGGTCACATTCCAGTCCTGGTGACAGTCGAGACACATGGCATCGCTCGAGCCGGCGCCCAATCTGAGCAGTTTCGGATTGTTCTGCTTGGCATGGAGGTCGTGGCATCGGGAGCAGGTTATCTTTTCCTTTGACCAGCCGAAATTATAGAGAAAATCGGCAGGAGCGCTGGCACCGGCCGCCGGTACAATGTCGGAAGACCCGGCCCAGTAGTGAGACGTCTCATCCCCCGGGGTGCCCTCTGCGGGATAGGAACCCATGGCGTTACTGGCGTCACCGGAAGCAAAAGTACCGGTCACCGGGTTGGAGCTGCCGCCGCCGTTCCTGGCGGTCAGCTGATAGGTGCTGCCGTTGCCCGGATAATGGCAGCTCAGGCAGAGGTTGTAGGTCATGTAGGGCATATCCGCCGCGTCGAAACTCTGATGACACAGTATGCAGTCAAAGCCGTGGACCATGCGCGCTTCGGCCCGAAAGGGGCAGAATATCCATAACGCCAAAACAAACGCAACAGCCAAGGACCGTGTATTTAACGTCATCGTCCGACTCCGAAATGCGGAAAAAAGACCCATGTGTCCTAATCCTATATCAATGTTCCAAACAGTTCCACCAGCTCCCTGGCGGCCGTGGCGAGGGGCGTTTCCGGGGGTGCTGAGGCTTCAAGTTTTTTTGCAAAGACCAAAGCCTTGCGGAAGTTGCCGGCCTTAACGGCCTCGGTCACCTGGACGCTAAGGCTTTTCAACTCGGGGGAGCTCTCCGATATCTGCTGGTCAATTTGCGATATCTTCTCCAGAAGAGCCTCGGAAAAGGCCGCCACTGGCGCCATGCCGTTTGAACTCAGCATGAGAATTTTGCCGGCGGAGTCGCCGACCATCAGGTCTTTGCCCTTCCGGCTGTCCAGGTCCAGGGCAAAAAGTTGCCAGCCTCCCGATGCCCCTTTTTGCCCTGACATGCTCTTGCCTGGCAAGAGAGCCTCGCCAGCAGCGAAGGCGCCGTCTGCCTGCCGTCCATAGAGATAGATCCCGGTGCTGGTTCCCAGCAGCAGATCCCTGCGACCATCGGCATCCCAGTCGGCGAAGAAGGGGGCTACCGGGCCGGAGAGCGACAGAAGCGTGCTGGCAGTGGCCAGTTGTGGGAGATCGTCGCTGCCGGTATTGCGGAAAAACTGCACGGCGCCTGAGACGCAACCGACCACGAGGTCTTTGGCGCCGTCATTGTCGAGGTCGACAACCGCTGGCTTGGCACCGGCTCCCACCGCAATCAGATCGGCGCCCCCCCGCAGGTAGCAGCCTTCATCAAAAACAGGCACGTCTTCCGTTCCTGTGTTGAGGAACAGGCGGATGGTGCCGTCACCGGCGCCCACCAGCAGGTCTTTGCGTCCGTCATTGTTCCAATCGACCACACAGGGGGCGGCGCCATGAATCAGAGGCAGATCAAGGGGCTTCCCGGCGGCAAAGGCCACCATTTCCCCTTTTGGGGCCTCCCCTTTAAACAGGGTCAGGGCGCCAGAGGCATCCCCGGTCAGCAGGTCGATGATGCCGTCGTTGTTAAAATCAACCAGGAAGAGCGAAGCGTCACCAGCCAGGACGATTTTCCTGCCGTCTGCCTCGATAGAGCGGGCAGCTAGGCTGGCGGGGGCGATAGCGGGAACAAGCTCGACATGGACCTCCGTATTTTCGCCCAGCTCAGGACGTACCTGGGTGACATACGGTTCGAAGCCGGAGCGCTCGACAACTACCGAGCAGGGTCCGGGCGGGAAATCGCGGATTTCCATCGGGGCCTCGCCTGCGAAACGGCCAGGGAAGGCATGGTTGCCGCCCAGATGGACCTTGGCACCGGGCATATTGGCGCTCACGCTCAAAACCGTGGTGTCGTACAAAAAGGAGACCGCAGCGCTCGGCTCTGAAGCCAGGTCATGGTTATCCACCGCCTTTACCCGCCACCAGTAGTCCTGGTTGTCGAGAAGACGGGCATAATCAGCCAAATCAGCCAAAACCACTGACGTGGTCTCGATACTCTCCTCGAGAAGAACGACCGAAAAAGAACGGTCGGCAGAAATCTCCACGACGTAGCTGGCCGTATCGCCGGGATCCGGGTCGAGGGCCGCCTCCCAGGCGAGCTCCCCTTCTCCGTTGAGGCTTACGTTTTCCCAAGGAACCGCGAGCGTGGGAGATGCAGGGGGCTCCTGAACCGCGTTGACAAAAAAGGACTGGAGTGGTGTCCATCCGGAGGCATCCCGGCCGTCAAAGGCCTGCGCGCTCCAGAAATACCGGGTGTTCTCCTCAAGCGCCACATCCACCGGAACGAGGGTTGTTTCAGTGCCTTCGGGCAGGTTGGCATATTCGACAACAACCTGATCTCCCTTTAGTATCCGCACCTCGTAGGTTAGAGCATCCCCATCCGCATCGGTGGCGTTCTGGAAAATCAGCTCCGGACGGCTCAGGGGCGATTCGCTGCCGGCCACGGGACTGATGACGGTCGGCATGCCGGGCTGGGTGTTGACCGGGACCGGGTTCGTTGCGCTTTCGACCCCGAAAATTTCAATCCGGCTGTTATCGCTGGCAACGTAAAGGCGTTTGCCGGCTTGGTCATAGGCCGCGTCGACCCACCGCCCAAATGTAATTCCGGGATTTTTATACCTTAAAAGGAAGGTATCGGGAAGGCTGAGTACGCGGATTTCCGAACAAGCGGCATCCAGAAAATAGCCCCGGCCGAGATCGTCAAAGGCCATCCCTCCGAAAATGGGCAGAACCGGGCCGAAGTCCGTATCTGCATGCAGCGTTCGAAGCAGCTGGCCAGCCAGATCAAAAACCTGCATTTTGGGCGGAGATATCATGCTGCGCAGTGAATCGGCCACATAGACCTCACCGACGGCAGGATTGACCGCCAGTGAGAAAATAGAATTGAATTTTCCGGATTCTGTATCCGGAGCGCCGAACTGATAGGCAAACTCGTTTTGCGGATTGTAAACCTTGACGATGCGGGCCTGGGTATCAGCGACATAAACATTTCCATCGTCATCGAGGTCGATGAAACCGGCGGCGCCGAATTCCCCCTCGCCTGCGCCGAGCTGACCCAGCAGTTCGCCGTCCACGGTGCCGAGGATGGCCACGGCGCTGCCGCAGGCAATATAGAGGCGGCGGCCGTCGGGGGTTACGGCCAATCCCCCGCCGGAGGGGATAACAGCAGAAAAGGAGGCGTTCAGCTCACCAGAGGTGTCAAACCGTAATACAGCTCTTTTCCTGGCGTCTGCCACATACAGGTTGCCCTGAGCATCAACGTCGATTCGGGTCGGCACCGACAGCCCTTCGCGAATCTGGCCGAGCGGGACGATGACCAGTGGATCGGCCGACAAGGCCGGCTCAGGCCAAATCGCGGCAAACAACAGTGATATCACCGCTAAAACAAAAGTCCGTCTCAAAGGCATCTCCGAAAAAGGGCTTGATTATGAATACTTGACACTGAGAAAAATCAAGAGCTGGATTTAATTTTCAGGATTAAATGTAGAGCAATTTCTGTGCCTTTTTCGCGGAATCTGTGGGTGGAGGGGGTCGATTGGCAATCGGAGTGATCTTAAGTTCAACCATGGCACGAAAA
>JAQYWA010000242.1 GCA_030145265.1 Desulfuromonas sp.
GCAGCCTTCATGCGGATTCTGACCCTTGGCCTCGGTGGCCTGCAGGATGAGTGGACTTCGATTCTCTGGGTTCTCGCCGTCCTGACCATGACCGTGGGTAACGTGGTTGCTATTTACCAGAACAACATCAAGCGGATGCTGGCTTACTCCTCCATCGCCCATGCCGGTTATGCTCTGGTCGGTATTGTGGCTGCCAACGAAATTGGCATGTCGGGTATCCTCTTCTACATGCTGGCCTACACATTCATGAACATTGGTGCCTTCGGTGTTCTGGTTCTGGCGGGTAAAAAGGGCGAAGAGAATCTGACGCTCGAAGGCTTCTCTGGCTTTGGTTACAAGCGCCCGTTGCTCGGTGTGGCGATGACCATTTTCCTCTTCTCCCTGATGGGGATTCCGCCGATGGCCGGTTTTGCTGGCAAGTTCTTCATCTTTGCCGGGGCCATCAAGGCTGGATATATCTGGCTGGCGGTCATCGCCATGCTGAATTCTGCGATCTCCCTGTATTACTACCTCCGGGTCATGGTTTACATGTACTTCAAGGATGCTGTTGAAGAGTATGATTGGGTTACCATGAATGTTGGCGCGGTGGTCTCCATTGTTCTTGCCATCATTGGTGTGCTTTACCTCGGTATTCTGCCTGGCGGCGTTATGGAAATGGCCAAGCTGGCCATCTTCTGATTCAGTTTTATTTGTGGCACCCAAAGCCCCCGGCAGCACCGGGGGCTTTTTTTATTTTTTGTAATTGAGCCAATAAGACGATAGGCTGCACTGTCTCGCTAAGTCTGGAGTTTGCAGCAAGCGACGCTTAAAAGGGAAACTGACGCATAGATAATGCTGGTCCTTTTATCAACTTGGTCATGGTGACAGGTGCTAGTATCCATAGTTGCAAGCACACTCACCGCACAATCCGTCCCGGTCCTTGATCTGAACAGGAGGCATTGCAGCCATGTCAATGCAGGATTTCAGGGGTTTTGTCGAACTGCTAGAAGAAAGCGGAGAGCTCTGCCGGATCAAGGTCGAAGTCGATCCGGTGCTGGAGATTGCCGCTATCACCGAACGGGTGAGCAAGCAGGCTGGCGGCAAGGCGTTGCTGTTCGAGAAGGTCAAGGGGCATCAGCTGCCGGTATTGACCAATATGTTCGGTTCTTATCGGCGGGTCGGCTGGGCGCTATGGACCGACCACCTCGAAGCGCTGGCTCAACGGATTGCCCGCGACCTGGAAAAGTCGTCGGGCAAAACTGCTGAAGAACGGCTGAAAAAATTGGTCGAGACATCGGCCTGCCTCCCCCGATTGGTCAAGCAGGCGTCCTGCCAGGAGCTGATCGAAAAGCAAGGGGCCGACCTGAGTGCGATTCCTGCGCTGAAGGCATGGCCCGAAGACGGCGGCCGCTATCTCACCCTGCCGATGGTCTTTTCCCGGGAACCGGTGACCGGCCGCATGAATTGCGGCATGTACCGGGTGCAGATTATTGACGGTAAAACCGCAGCCATCCATTGGGGCGAGCAGGCCGACGGCGCTCGGCACTTTCGGGCTTGGCAGGCGCGCGGCAAACCGATGCCGGTGGCTATCGCCATCGGCGGCGACCCGGTGCTGACCTATGCTGCCGGGGTGCCGCTGCCCGGCGGCATCGACGAAGTCTCCTTTGCCGGTTACCTGCGCCAGATGCCGGTGGCCATGGCTCGCTGCACGACCTCTGACCTGGAAGTCCCGGCGTCCTCAGAGATCGTTATCGAGGGGCTTGTCGACCTGACGGAGACCTGCATTGAGGGCCCATTCGGCAATCATACCGGCTACTATGTCGAGGCCGCTCCGGCACCGGTGTTCCATGTGACCGCCATCACCCGCCGCCGGGACGCTCTCTATCCCTGCACCGTGGTCGGGCGTTCGCCGATGGAGGACTGCTACCTGGCCAAGGCCACCGAACGTCTGTTTTTGCCGTTGCTGCAGCTCGATTTTCCGGCCATCAGGGACCTCAATTTCCCAATGGAGGGAATTTTCCACGGCTGCGCCCTGATCTCCCTCACCGAGCAGGCCGCTGGACAGGGGCGGCCGCTGATCGACCAGTTGTGGCGGCAGGGGTTGCTGAAACATTCGCGCCTGCTGGTGGTTTTTGACGCCGATGTTGACGTGCAGAATCCCTCGGAGACCTACTGGCGCGCGGTCAACCGCATGCAGGCCGACCGCGACATCCTGATCGATGGGGCCAGGGTCGGCGTCGATGTCACCGGCCGACAGGACCGCCAGCCAGTGGCTGCGGATCCGGAGACGCTCCAGCTGTTGGCCCGGCGCTGGTCCGAATACGGAATCGAGTAGAGTAATCAAGCTCAGAGAGGGAACCGTGCCATGACCATTGCCTGGAACGCCAGCTACGCCATTGGCTACCCATTGATCGACGCCCAGCACCAGGAGCTGTTCAGCCGCTTCAACGCGTTGGTTGGGGCCTGTCAGCAGAAGCAGGGGCGCCAAGAGGTGGTCAGGCTATTTGAATTTCTCGATGAATACGTCGTTCAGCATTTCAATGCCGAAGAAGCCCTGATGGCCGCGTACGCTTATCCTGAGTCCAGGATGCACCGCGAGCAGCATCAGGAATTCACCGAAAAACTTCAGGGCTGGCACCGACATCTGCAGCAGGAAGGGAGCACACTTGACTTGGTGGTTGATACCAACGAGGCCGTGATCCGCTGGCTGATCCGCCATATCCGCACCGTTGATGTGGCCCTGGGAACCTTTCTTCACAGCAGGCAGGTATGACCGGATCGACCCTCGATACACTGCGCGATGTTTTCGGTTACAGTGGCTTCCGTTCTCACCAGCAACAGATTATCGACGGCTTGATCGCCGGCGAAGACGCCTTCGTGCTTATGCCGACCGGTGGCGGCAAGTCGCTCTGCTACCAGATTCCGGCACTGCATCGGCCCGGGGTCGGCATCGTCGTGTCGCCGCTCATTTCGCTGATGAAGGACCAGGTCGATGCCCTGCGCGCCAACGGGGTGCGGGCAGCTTACTATAACTCGTCGCTGGGAGCCGCTGACAGTCGCCAGGTGCTAGGCGAGCTGCATCGGGGCGAACTCGACCTGATCTACGTTGCTCCCGAGCGGCTGATGAGCGACGGCTTTCTCGAGCGGCTCGAAGACGTTCCCGTGGCTCTGTTCGCTATCGACGAGGCTCATTGCGTATCCCAATGGGGGCACGATTTCCGGCCTGAATATATCCAGCTTGGCCAGCTGCGGCGGCATTTCCCCGATGTTCCGCTGATCGCCCTGACCGCTACCGCCGATCCCCAGACCCGCGACGACATCCTCAATCGACTCGGTCTGCGTCAGGCTGCCGTCCACATCGCCGGCTTCGACCGCCCCAATATTCGCTATACGGTAGTCGATAAGCGCAAGCCGGCGGCGCAGTTGCTGGCCTTTTTGCAGGAACGGCCGGAGGAGGCGGGGATCGTCTATGCCCTGTCGCGCAAGCGGGTCGAAGAGGTTGCTGCGCGGCTTAAGGACGAGGGAATCAATGCTGCACCTTACCATGCCGGACTAGCCGCAAGCGAACGGCAGCGGGTACAGGAGGCTTTTCAGCGCGACGAACTGCAGGTGGTGGTAGCGACCGTCGCCTTCGGCATGGGGATCGACAAGCCCAACGTTCGTTTCGTGGTTCATTACGACCTGCCCAAGAACATCGAAAGCTATTACCAGGAAACCGGTCGTGCCGGCCGCGACGGTCTCAGGGCCGAAGCCCTGCTGTTGTTCGGCTACGGCGACAT
>JAQYWA010000243.1 GCA_030145265.1 Desulfuromonas sp.
GAAAACTTCCACCTGCCGTATTTTACGATCAGTCCAACGTTCACCATCTGTCCGGTCCACGGCTATATCGCTGGCGAGCATTTCGCCTGCCCCCATCATCAGGCGGCATGAAATCCGTGAGGCGTGAGGGGGGAGGCGTTAAGCCTTTACTCCTCCCCCCTCCCCCCTTGCTAAGGAGCTTGTGTAATGGCAACCAAGTGTGATGGTAAAACTGAAGTCTATTCCAGGGTATGTGGTTTCTTCCGGCCGGTTCAACAGTGGAACCGGGGGAAAAAGGAAGAGTTCAAGGAGCGCACTGAGTTTGTCGTAGGAACCAACAAGAAGCAAGACTGATATTATGAAAATCAAAGGATTCCAGGGAACGAGCCTGCTCGATTTTCCGGGTCGGATCGCTTCTCTGGTTTTTTTTGGGGGCTGTAACCTCAGCTGCCCTTACTGCCATAACCCATCGCTGGTGCTCGATCCCGAACAGTATCCCGATTATCCGTTGGCGGCGCTTCTGGAAGAGCTTCAGGAGCGCCGCTCCTTTATCGACGGGGTGGTGGTTTCCGGCGGCGAGCCGACCATCGCCAAGGGGCTCTTGCCATTCCTGCGGGAGGTCAAGGGGCTGGCGCTGGAAGTTAAGCTCGATACCAACGGGCTGGCGCCAGTTGTTCTCGAACAGGCGCTGGCCGAAGGCCTGCTCGATTACGTCGCCCTCGATTTTAAGACCTCCGTCGAGCGTTACGGCGAATTACACAAGGGGTCGGTCGATACGGCCTCCTTGCGGCGGAGCATACAGCTGTTGCTAGATGGTTGTGTCGATTATGAAATCCGCACCACCTGCGTTCCCGGGTTGGTCGACGCCGCCGATCTGCCTGAAATGGGACAGGCAATTCGCGGTGCCCGCAGCTGGGTTTTGCAGCAGTTTGTCGCTAGTCACGCCATGGATGAATCGCTGCATACCCTGTCCCCCCATCCTCCGGAGCAGATCCGAGCTTTTGCAGAAATCGCCGGAGTCTACGTCGAGCAGGTGTCGATCCGGGGATTGTAAAAAAGCCGTTCAGCGTCCAGAGCCGCGACAGCAGTCGCGGCTTTTTTTGTGAGAGGGGGGCAGAGTTCTGGCAGGTAGTATGCTAGACGTTTATGCCTGTGTGCTACGAAATGAAATTAAGTAGCATGAAAGAGTTGACCGCTTGTCTTTTTCAGGTTAGGGTATTCTCAGTGTTACGAAAATGAAAAAAATCACAACTGCATTGTTCCGGGAGGTTGAATCATGCACATGGCCGATGCTCTACTTTCGCCGACGGTTGGTGGTACCCTGTGGGCTGCTACCGCAGGCACCATACTCTTTGCCTCTAATCGCTTAAAGAAAGATCTCGACGACAGTAAAATTCCGTTGATGGGGGTTTTGGGGGCCTTTATCTTTGCTGCCCAGATGATCAACTTCACCATTCCGGCGACCGGTTCGAGCGGGCACCTGGGGGGCGGGATGATCCTGGCGATTCTGCTCGGTCCCTGGGCCGCCTTTCTGACCATGGCCTCGGTATTGATGGTGCAGGCCCTGTTTTTTGCCGACGGTGGCCTTCTCGCCCTGGGGTGCAACATTTTCAACCTTGGCTTCTTCCCCTGCTTTCTTGTCTATCCCTTCCTTTACAAGCCCCTGGTCGGTCATCAGCCGACCCTCGGACGGATTACTGTCGCCGCGGTGGTTTCGGCTGTGATAGGCCTGCAGTTGGGGGCTTTTTGTGTGGTGCTGGAAACCGTCGTGTCCGGCGTGTCCGAATTGCCCCTGGGGGCCTTTCTGTTGATGATGCAACCGATCCACCTGGCGATCGGAGTGGTCGAGGGTCTGGTGACTGCCGCGGTTGTCTCCTTCATCTGGCGGGCGCGGCCGGAAATCCTCGGAGGAGCGGCCGCGGCCATTCCCGGGCAGATGCCCCTGAAACGTCTGCTGGCGGCGTTGCTGGTGGTTACCGTCGTTACCGGTGGAGGCCTTTCCTGGTTCGCCTCGGAGCACCCCGACGGTCTTGAGTGGGCGATTCAGAAAGTGACCGGACACGAGGAGTTGGAGTCCCCCGAGGGCGGGGTGCATGAGACCCTGTCCGGAGTGCAGGAACGGGTTGCGCTCCTGCCCGACTATGGTTACAGAAGTCCGACGGAGGCGGCACCTGCTGAAGATGTCGGTTTTGAATCAGGCACCAGTGTTTCCGGCTTGGTTGGAGGACTGGCGACCCTGCTGCTGGCGGCGGCCATCGGTTGGTTGCTTAAAAAGCGTTCCCGGGTGGCCTGAGTTCCGCTCGCTGTAGTTCCTGCAGTTTTTTTGTTGTCATTTGTCAATTCAGGAGGTTGTTATGTGGAGTTGGATGCAGGCCCGTGCTGCGCGGACTGCGGCGTGGTGCGTCATGCTGATGTTTGTGCCGCTGGCTGGGACGCCTGCTTGGGCAGTACATCCGGATACTAGCAGTGAGATAGAAAATCTAAAGCGGCGCATTGAGGCGCTTGAAGCGGGGCAGGGAGGGTCGGACGATGAGCCCTTTACCCTGTTTGGCCTGGGCAAGCGGCTGAGCGTTGCCGGATTGTTGGAGCTGGAAGCTTCCTATGCCAGCATCGAGGGGGGAGATGAGCAGAGCGACCTTTCTTTGGCCACAGCTTTGCTCGAAATCAGCGCGGCGGTGAACGACAGCTTGGCCGGGCATATCGTCTTTCTGCACGAAGAATACGCCGACCATTCGGTGGAAGTCGATGAAGCCTTGATGACGCTGACCTGTCCGGTTGAATTTCTCCATGGTCAGCTATCCCTGACCGGTGGCAAGCTGTATGTCCCCTTTGGCCATTTTGAAAGTCATTTTATCACCGATCCTTTGACCCTGGATCTTGGCGAAACCAACGACACCGCTCTCTATGCCGGCTGGAAAATTGCCGACAGTGTCGCGGTTAAGGCAGGTGTGTTCAGTGGCGAGTCCGACACCGCTGGTGACAACGACAATATTGACAGTTTCGTAGCCTCCATCGAGGTGATGCCGGCCCCGTGGCTGACCCTGGGAACTTCCTATGTCAGCGATCTGGCCGAGAGCGATATCGAGCTGGTTCGCGATGATGTCGTGCTTGGTAACGTATATACGTCAAGCGTTCCCGGGGTGGGGGTCTTCGTGTCGCTGGCGCTGGGGGATCTCTGTTTTGACGCCGAATACCTTACGGCAACCAGACGGTTCAGCCGGACGGTGGTTGATGCCGCCGTGGGCGATGAAGGAGAACTGACCGGCCGTCGGCCGCGGGCCTGGAATTTCGAACTGGCCTACACTCCGCGGGAACGCTGGGAGTTTGCCATCCGTGCAGAACAGGCCCGGGATTTTCAGGATGATTTGAGCCGCTTCGGTGCGATTGCTTCCCACGGGCTGATGGAACATGTAATCGTCGCCCTCGAGTATATGCACGCTGATGGCAAAGGGGAGCAAAACGACCCTGGGCATACCCTGTCGGGTCAATTGGTTTTTGAATTCTGATGCGACAATAGTCGCTGTCGGTTAAATTGACTGAACTAAGCCATAAAAAAGCAGGCGTTCCCAAATGGGCGCCTGCTTTTTTATGGTTTGCTATGGGGGACTGACCAAGCGAATCCGGTCAAAAGGAGACGTCCCTGGTTTTGGTTATAATTCGCGGTTGTTTTATCTGCTGAAATTTTGCCAGGCTGGATTCAGCTGAGGAAAGGTCTTGCGGCGATGGCATCAGGATGATCCGGGCGGAGCTTCCTTGAATTCCCGCAGGAGTTAT
>JAQYWA010000007.1 GCA_030145265.1 Desulfuromonas sp.
GCGAAATTTTCGAGAACGATCTGCCCGGTAATTTCTTGTGTCACAGCAATGTCAATACAACCATGATCTACACCCATGTGCTCAAACGGCTGGGCTTTCGATGCTGAGCCCGGCGGGCCGTCAAGCGGCCCGCCGGTGGTTCAGGTTTTCCAGCGGGGATGGCGCCGGCGGGCGTAGGCGCGGCTGATCCGGCCGCTGAACATGGAGGCGAACAGGGGCCGGTTGGGTTTGAGCGCGAAGGCGGCGACGTGCAGGGCGGCCAGGGCCATGAAGGCGAAGGTGGCGGCCATGTGCGCCAGGGTGACGAGTTGCAGCAGCAGCGGATCGAGATAAATCGGTCCGCTGTTTTTGTAGGAGAGCACCCAGCCGGTGACGATCAGCATCAGGCTGACCAGGGCGGTGGCGAGGTACGCGAGGCGCTGCTCGGCGAGGAATTTGCCGTGGGGCGGCTCGGGCTGGCCGCTGAGCAGGGCGCGGATGATCTGCCAGCTTTCGCCGACATCTCCCGGTTGCGGGAGCAGGGACCGTTCACCGCGGCGCTTGTGGTAAACCAGGTGGAAGAGGGCGGCGGCAGTGAAGATGATGGCGGTGATGTAGTGGAGCTGCATCTGCACGTGGAAATTCGAGACCCAGTGCAGGGCGGGGAGATCGTTGAGGTAGAAGCGTCCGTACAGGGGCATGAAGCCGATCCCCGAAAAACACAGCAGCAGGCCGCTGACGGCGATCAGCCAGTGACAGGCGCGGACGATGGGGTTATGGCGCTGAACCGTCTCACTGGTCATCGCTCTTCTCCTTTTTTATGACGGTAGCGGCGAAGGCTCCGGCGATGCCGGCCAGCGGGGCGAGCAGGGCGGCCTTGGCGAGGTTGCCGTGGCGGCTCCCCTGGTTGCCGGGCTGGTGGAAGCGCATGATGTCCTGCGCATCACCGACATCCTCGGTGAGCGCCTGGTCGATGCGCTCGAAGGGGATTTTCGAGACGTAGAGGGTGCCGGTGCCGCCGTGTTCGTCATGCCCGTAGATGTGGCCCTGGTACTTCTGGGCGAGGGCCTTGGCCTGTTCGACGATCTGCTCGCGAGGGCCGATCTGCATCGCGTTGTGCGGGCAGGCGTCGTGGCAGGCGGGGGCTTGGCCTTTGGCCAGTCGGTCGCGGCAGAGATCGCATTTGTACATGACCCCGGCATCGACCGGGAGCGGGTCGAGAGCGGTGTAGGGGCCGACCCCGGTCTGGCGCTGGGGGACGTGCCAGGGGCAGACGGAGCGGCACTTGGCGCCGCCGAAGCAGAGGTTGGGGTCGATGTGAACCACCCCGTTGCGCTCTTTTTTGGCGGTGCCGAAGGGGCAGAGCTTGACGCAGGGCGGATCGATGCAGTGCATGCAGCGGCGGGGGATGTTGATGCGCTGCTCGCGGCCGTTTTCCTCGAGGTAGACTTGTTCGACGAAGAGCCAGTTGTAGGGTGTTAACCGCCAGCTGACGTCACGCTTGGAGCTCCAGTCTTCATGGTAGTCTTTCGGCCAGTAGTCCTTGAGCAGGGCCGGGTCGGGCTCGGGGAAGCGGTTTTGATTTTTTGTCCGGCAGGCGGCAACGCAGTGCGGCAGCGGTTCTCCTTCGCAGCCGTTACAGCGGGTCAGGTCGATGAGGGTGGCGAGGGCCTCATCCGGGGCGGCGGCCAGGCTGCGGCCCCGGGGGATCATTGTGGCGGCGGTGGCGGCGGTCAGGCCGGCGAGAAAGCTGCGGCGGGAAAATTTCATCGGGATCAATCTTTCACATTATGAGATCGGTTGCTGCTGAAATGGACAGAACGTTCGTTCGGTTGAATGATATGTTGATTCATATATCTGAGTCAAGGGGAATGTTTAATGGAGCTGCGTCTGGCGGGAAGCGACCTGCGGTTTTGTGCTTTTAACGGTTGAAAAGGCCGAGAAGGCGAGTGGGACAGGAATCTTCGGAGCCAGTCCCTGCTACTCTGAAGTCGTCGGGTTCCGTCGCGACAGCCGGGTTAGATGAAACAATAAAGCCGCGCCCGGATTTTTCCGGAGCGCGGCTTTATTGTTTTTCTTTTTTGCTGGTTCAGCAACCGCCGGCCCCCTTGGCGGGGGTGACGATGAGGCCCTTGCCCGCCCAGTTGTCGATAAAATCGATGGTTTGATCGACACATAAGGTTTGACGCTGTCGTCGATCAGCAGGGCGATGCCGCCGGCATGGACGGTCGGTTCGTTTTCTTTTGGCTCATCCAGAGCCAATCCCAGTTTGGGACCGCCTCAGCCAAAGCCTTCGAACACGACCCGCAGCAGTTTTTCCGGGCTTTCCTGAAGAATTTTCAGTAGCTCGGTTTTAGCCTTTTCGGTAATGGTCATGATTGTCTCCCGTTTATATTGCATATGAGCATAATTGAATGCAATCTGGGAGTCAAGATCTTCCTTACAGCTCTTCAAGTAGCTCGTCATCTTCGCCCGGATCATCGTCGTCTTCGTCGTCAAAGTCATCGTCCATGAAACGTTCGAGAAAACGCTTGTTGTCGCGAATCCGCCGTTCGATCTCGCGCTGAATTTCGACCAGTTCGGGAAAGCGGGTTTCGACTTCGGGGGATTCCGCCGCGTCGTCGGGCGCTTGTATGGGTTGTTCCTTATCGCTCATGCTTTTTTTCCAGAGTCCGGCGGTAAAGGTCGAGGTACTGTTCGGCCGAGCGGGTCCAGGAAAAATCCTGTCGCATGCCGCTGCGGACCAACTCGGTCCAGTCTTCCTGGCTGGCGTACTGGGCCAGGGCGCGGTCGAGGGTGTGCAGCAGGGCTCCGGCCGAGGGGTCGCTGAACAGATAGCCGTTGGCATTTCGCAAGTCGTCGGCGGGGTCGGTGATGGTGTCGGCCAGGCCGCCGGTGCGGCGAGCCAGCGGGATGACCCCGTAGCGCAGGGCGATCAGCTGGCCGAGGCCGCAGGGCTCGTAGCGGCTTGGCATCAGGAACAGGTCGCTGCCGGCGTAAATGCGCCGCGACAGGGCGTCGTCGAAGCTGAGGTTGATCGATACCCGTCCCGGATAGCTGTGGCGCAGGCGGTCGAAGAGCTCCATGTGCTCCTTGTCGCCGGTGCCGAGCAGCACGAACTGGATCGGTCGCTGCATCATGTCGTGCCAGGCATCCTCGACGATGTCGAGTCCCTTCTGGGTGGCCAGCCGGGTGATCATGGCGATGATCGGTGTGTCGGCGGTGGTCTCAAGGCTGAGCTCCCGTTGCAGGGCTCGCTTGCATAGGGCCTTGTTCTCGAGGGTGTCGGCATCGTAGTGAACCGGCAGGGCCGGATCGTCGGCCGGGTCCCACTGGGCGGGGTCGATGCCGTTGACGATGCCGAACAGCTCGTTTTGGCGTAAGCGGAGAATGCCGTCGAAGCCGATGCCCATCTCGGGGGTCTGGATTTCCCGGCAGTAGGTGCTGGAAACGGTGTTGAGCAGGTCGGCCTGGGTCAGCCCGGCTTTGAGAAAGGAGAGCATGCCGTGGTACTCGAGGCCGCCGACCCCGAACAGCCAGGGATCGAGGTCGAGGGCTTCCAGGTTATGAGCCGGGAACAGCCCCTGGTAGCCGAGGTTGTGGATGGTGAGCAGGGTGCCGGTGCCGGCGTAGAAGGGGGCGTCGGCGTACTCGGTGCGCAGCAGGGCCGGGATCAGCCCGGTCTGCCAGTCATTGAGGTGGAGGATGTCGGGCTTGAAGCCGAGGCGCGGCAGCAGTTCGAGCACGGCGCGGTCGAAGTAGCCGAAGCGCTGGGCGTTATCCGAATAATCCCCCTCGACGGTGCCGTACAGCTCGTCGCGATCGAAAAATTCACCCTGGTCGACGAAGTAGATCGGCACTCCGTCAAGCTCACCTTCGTGCAGCAGCGCCCGGCGCGGGGTGGCGTCGAGGGCGACGGTGGCGGCGGCGACATCGCGCCGCTGGATATCGCCACGCGCCGCGATGGTGCGGTAGTAAGGCATGATGATGCGCACGTCGTGGCCGAGGGCGCGCAGGGCCCGCGGCAGCGAACCGGCTACGTCGGCCAGCCCGCCGCTCTTGGCGAAGGGGGTGACCTCGGAGGCGACCAGCAGGATTTTCAGGCGCTTTTTGCGCACCAAGCGGGTCGCGATGGGCGGCTTGAGATCGCTCAGGGCGAGCAGATCAGTCAGCCGGTAGCCGGCTTCGGCGGCCAGGCTGCGGGCCGTCGCCAGCCGTTCGTAGCCGGCGGCGAGGTGGCCGAGCAATTCGTTCGGCTGTTCGCTGTAGGTGTCGGCGGCGGCACAGGCGGCGGCGACCAGCAGGCCGCTGGTGAGCTCTTCCCAGCGTTCCTTGTTGAACCACTGGATGCCGTCGTGCCAGTGTGTCTGCAGGTAGCCCTGCACTTTGCTGTCGCCGAGCAGACCGTGAAAATCCTGGCGCTTACGGCCCGGCAGCCAGAAGTTCTGATGGCGCACCAGGATCTCGACCAGCTGGCGGATGGCTACGGCCTCGTCGCCGGGGACGGCTTCCTGCAGGGCCTCGCCGAGCAGGTATTCTTCGATCCAGGCGGCGCTGCGGCGGGTGGTGGCGGTAGAACGCTGGGGGCCGGCCAGGCGGTGCAGCAGCAGGTAGGGGAGCAGCACCTGGCAGAGCGGACCATCGGCGGCGGCGCACAGCAGCTGCTGCAGGTAGCTGATGGCCATACGCTGGGCGGGGCGGCGCCCCTTGAGGGCGGCCATCCGGCGCAGGTGGTCGAGCTGGGCGAGGATGCTGGCGGTGACGGCGGCCGCTTCGGGAGCCGGGTGGGCGAAGTGAACCAGGGTGTTGACGAAGTGGGTCAGCCGCTGGCTGAAACACTGGTAATCGGGTTGCTGCCGCAGGTCTTTGGCCGATCCGCCGAGCAGCATGCAGAGCGACTGCAGCAGCGGCGCCTCGACCAGATAGCGAAAGGCGTCGCTGACCGGGCGGAAGCGGATCTTGCGCAGTTCGCGGTCGAGGCTGGCCACCGGGGCGTGGCCGATACGCCGGTACAGTTCGCCCCAGGCGCCGTCTTCGTCGTGGATGGCGGCAAAGTCGAGATAGACATGGTACTGGTAGGGACCGAGGGTCAGGTGCAGGCCGTTTGCGGCCATCTCAAAGCCGGTGCGCAGGTAGTCAAGGTTGCTGCTGTGGTCATGGAAGCGGAAGTACCAGCGCTCGCCGGTGCGCACGCCGAGCGATTCGGCCAGCGAGGCGGATTGCGGTCCGCCGGGTTGCTGGCGGGGGACGCTGCGCTGGATCCAGCCTTCGGTGGCGGCATGACGGTTGTGGTAGACCACCAGCGCCCGCTGGTCGCCGGCGCCGTTGGAGTAGGCGTAGACGTCGTCGTTGACCTGGCCGTCGCAGTAGAGGTCGTACATCTGAAACTGTTCGGCGCCGCTGAAGAGGTGGCGCAGGCGCAGCAGCGGAAAAATCTGGTTTTCATGGTGGTGCACGAAGGCATCGTCGACCGTTTCGTCCCAGTAGGCCCGGCGGTACTCCATGCCGTACTTTTCCTTCAAGCCCTCGACCTGGCCGTGGCCGAACATCGGCAAGCCGGGCAGGGTGGCGAGCAGCACGGCGACGCCGAAATACTTGTCGCTCTTGCCGAATTGCTCAACGGCGGTGTCCTCGTCGGGATTATTCATGAAGTTGACGAAGCGCTGCAGGATGCCCGGCTCGAATTCGAGGGTATTGCGCAGCACCTGGCGGTACTTGGCGTTGTCCTCGCGCTTGAGCATGTTCATAAAGGCGCTGTTGTAGACCCGGTGCATCCCCAGGGTGCGCACGAAGTAGCTTTCCATCAGCCAGAAGGCTTCGGCGATCAGCAGGGTGTCGGGGGCCTCGGCGGCCACCCGGTCGACCACCTCGCGCCAGAACTCGACGGGAAAGACCGTTTCGAACGCCTCTTTGCTCATCCAGTGCTCGGCCCGCGAGGGGACCCCCGCACCGCCGCCGGGCAGCGGGAACCAAAGGCGCTGGTAATGCTTCTTGGCCAGAGTCATGGCGGCATCGAAGCGGATCACCCGGAACCTTTGGGCGATGTGGACGATGGTGCGGATTACCGCCTCGCGCACATCGGGGATCAGGTAGTTGAGCTGGGCGGTGTCGTTCCACGGCATGTGGGTGCCGTCGTTGCCGTGGTAGATGTAGCGCACCCGGCCGCTGCGGTGATCCTGGTGGCGGAAGACCACAGCGGCATCGCTGTGGTCGTAGTAGCCGTCCTCGATCTGCACGGTGATTTCCGGATCGTCGTAGAGGTCGGGACCGCTATAGCTGTAGGCCGGGTAGGGCGGGTGGTCGCCCTGGACGAACCAGTCGGGGTGCTCGCGCATCCAGCGGGAGTCGAGCCCGGTGTGGTTGGGGACGACGTCGCTGGCCAAGCGGATGCCCCGCTGCAGGCAGCGCTGCTCGAGGCGGGCCAGGGCCTCGTCGCCGCCGAGATCAAAGGCAATGGCGTAGTCGTAGAGCGAGTAGGCCGAGGCTTCGGCCTCGGGGTTGCCGCAGATGCGCTTGATCTTCTGCGACGCCGGCGAGCGCTGCCAGAGACCGATCAGCCACAGGGAGTTGAAACCCCAGCGGGCCAGACGGTCGAGTTCCTCATCCGGAATTTCATCAAGACGGTGGATCGGTCGGGCGTAGCGCTTGCTGAGCTGGTCGAGCCAGACGTAGATGGTCTTGGCGATCAGCACCACCTTCGGCATCCAGTCGGTATCCAGCGAAAAGGCTTCCGGTTCCTGATCGGCTACGCCATCAAAGGTTGGCACCGGTGGTGGCCCGCCGCCGAAGCCGCGCTGCATCTCCTCTTCCTGGATAATGGCAAAAGCCACCAGCAGTTCTTGCCGCAGATCTTCGGGGAGAATGCCGCCCCATTGCTGCTGGACGAATCCGAGCTGGCCGGCCAGGGATTTCGGGGCGGCTTGAAGCGGGGCGCGTAGCAGGGCCAGCAGCGAGCCGGAGAAGAGCCCGGGGATCGCCTCCTGCTCCAGGATGCGGTCGAGCTCGGCGAGGGTCTGGCGGTAGGGGCTGCGCTGCTGCAGTTCGCGGTCGTCGAACAGGGGCCGGTAATCCCGGGCCGCCCGGTTGCGGTTCTGCACTGCCAGGATGAAGAGTTCGACCAGGGTTTCCCGCCGCTTTTCCGGCCCGCGCCGGCCCCGCAGGAACCGGTTGGGTTCGGTGCCGAGCCAGACCGCTGCTGGCGGAAACAGCACGACGCAATGCTGCAGGGCCAGGGGCAGAGCGGGGGCTTTCTGCTGCTGGCCGGTGATCACCAAGTGCTCGCCGTCGACGGTGCAGCCGCGCAGTTCGAGGTAGCGGACGGCGACATGGCGCAGGGCGCGGTTGAGCAGGGCCAGCAGGTTGAGTTCACCGGCCCGTACCGGCTTGGCCGGGGCGGTGCGCTGCTGCAGGGCGGCGGCCAGCTGGCGGATCTGGAACAGGGGGGCGGTGCCTTCGGTCAGGGCGCGGCGTGGGTCGAGTTCGAACTGTTGCCAGGCCCGGGCCGATATCTGCAACGACAGGGGGAAATAAGGCTGCTTCAGGTTGTCTGCGGTCATGGAACTCCTTGGATCAATGGTCACCGCAGTACCGACAGGTCGGCTTCACGGAGAAAACGGGCGGCATCTTCGGGGGGCGTCGGGTTCATGTAGAATCCGGTTCCCCACTCGAACCCGGCGACCCGGGTCAGGCGCGGCACCAGCTCGATATGCCAGTGGTAGTCGTAGGGGAGCGAATTCCAGTAGCCCGGCTTACCCAGGCGCAGATGCATCGGCGGTGAGTTGTGCAGCACGAAATTGTAGGGCGGGTCACGCAGCGTGCTGCGCAGGCGCAGCAGGGTGTCCTTGAGGGTTTCCGCCAGCCGCGCAAGGGCATTGTCGTCCATCTGGCCGAAGTCGTGGCCGTGGCGCAAGGGGGCGATGCGCAGCTCGAAGGGGAAACAGGAGGCGAAGGGGGCAAAGACCACGAAATCGCCGTCGTCACGGACGATGCCCCGGCCGTCGTGACGCTCCTGTTCAATCAGGTCGCAGATCAGGCAGCGCTCCTTGCGCTCGTAGTACTCGCGGCAGATCGACAGTTTGGAGGCGACCACCGTCGGGGTGACCGGGACGGCGATGACCTGGGAGTGGGAGTGGGGGATGTTGGCCCCGGCTTCAACCCCGTGGTTCTTGAAAATAAGGATGTAGCGAAAGCGTGAATCTTTGCGCAGGTCGAGCAGACGGGCCCGGTAGGCCCGGAGAACGTCGGTGATCTCAGTAACAGAGAGATCGGCCAGGTTGCGCTCGTGGTCGGGGGTTTCGATGATCACCTCGTGGGCGCCGATGCCGTTGATGGTGTCGTAGTGGCCGTAGCCTTTTTTGTCGAGATCCCCCTCGATGCGCAGGATCGGGTATTTGTTGGGAATTACCCGGACCTTCCAGCCCGGGCCGTTGGCCGGGCTGCCGCCGGGACGCAGGGCAAAGAGCTCGCGGGGGGTCTTGGCTTCGTTGCCGGCGCAGAACGGACAGGCCGCGAGATGGATTTTTTCCCGTTCGAGCATAAAATCGCGGGGGCGCCGACCGCGTTCGGTGGCGATGATCACCCAGGTCATTTTCAGGGGGTCCCAGCGTAATTCCGACAAGGTACGATCCTTTCAAAAAGCGTAATTGTTTTTCGTTTGTGGCTTTGTAGGGGCGCGGCATGCCGCGCCCGTCTGGAGCTAGGTCATCCAGTCATCCGCTTCGAACTTTCGAAGGTGCCGTCTCACTATACCTTTTCTACCTTTAAACCCCAACACCGGCGGGTCGCGTCCCGCCAGACGCCTTACTTTTTGTCAGAGCCAACAAAAAGTAAGCAAAAAATGGCTCCTTGCCTGGGGCATGCCTGTTGCCGTGGTCAGTGCCTTGATAACCGTTAACGTTAAAATTAAACGGTGGCGCTTCGTGGGGTGGGCTTGTAATGCGACCTGTGGCCGGTGATTATGCCGGCTGCGTTTTAAGCGAATATTTCGTTCGAGTGCTGTTGAGTGAAAACCTCTAAGTCAAAGGCTTAACCCCCCAGGGACTGGCTCCGCAGGTGCCTGTCCCTCTCGACCTTTTCAACCTTTTAAAATATCAAATCATCCAGTCGTCCGCTGCGAGTTCTTCGCCCCGGTAGGGGAGATAGAGCGGGCCTTCGGCGGGCCAGCGGGCGGTTTCGTTGTCGCCTTTGTACAGATGGATCGAGAGTGCCAGCGGCGTGCCCGGCCTCAGTTCCAGCGGGGCCAGCGGGATGGCCATTTCGACGATGCGGCCGCAGGCGGTCTGTCCCTCGGCCAGTTGCTTGCCGGTTTCCCGGTCGTGCAGGGTCAGCTCCCCCTGGCAGGGGTTGATTCGGGTGATCCGGTTGCGTTCGACGCCGAGGCGTACTTCGATGCGGCCGCTGGGGCCGAGCAGGCTGGTCAGGTCTTCTTCGGGGTCAAGGCGCAAGTAAAGATGCTCGTGGTCGTAGCCGTAGAGGAGTACCGAAAATTCGCTATGGTGGGCGGTGTGCATGGCGCCGGTGGCGGCCAGTCCGGCCGAGCCGGCCGCCAGCCATTCGAAGTAGTCGGAGATCCGGCCGTCGATGGCTGGAGTGAACAGCGCGGTCGGTTCGTGGACGGTCTTGATCTCCTTGCTTGGTTTGATCGGTTGGAACAGGTGTTGCGGGATCGGCAGCCCGGCTTCGAGGTAGAGAGCCTCCAGATGCCGGCGGAACAGGGCGTCGAAGATGTCGGCCTGGTCGGTGGAATGATCGTCACCGTACCACCAGAACCAGTCGCTGCCCTCGGCCCGCAGCAGGTGCATGAAAATCTCCGGCAGTGGCTGGCCGTCTTTGCCATCTGGGATTTGCAGCCCGGTGGCTTCAAGGGCGTCGCGGCGGGCCCGCTCTAGCCAGTCCCAAGCGGTGTTTTCCTCGGGATGGCCGATCCAGATGCAGAAGTCCGAATTGATCCACGAGCCGGCGGCCAGTTTCGGCAAGGGTTCCGGTTTCATTTCAGCGAGGGCCTCGCTGACGGTGACCATCTGCAGCGAGGGCTCGGCCAGCAGACCCTGATAGAGGGCAATCAGAAAAGGATGGCCGTTGTCCTGGTAGCGCTCCCAGCAGTTTTCGCCGTCGAGGATCAGCGGGATCAGTCCGTCGGGGGCTATGTCGGCTACTTTTTTCAGTTGCTCGATGAGGTCGGCTGCGGCCCGTTCCGGGGTCCAGTGGGCGTAGACGAAGCCGATGCGATCGGACAGGGTACGGTCGCGAAAAATCAGCGGCAGGCCGGCATAGGAATAGGGTTTGTAGAGGCGGCGGCGGTCGGCGAGGCCCCCCGGTAGGCTGCGGGCCAGGATTCCTTCGTCGGAGGCGGCCCAGGCCGTCCCCTCTTCGGCGAGGATGCGCACGACCTCTTCGCTCACCGAGCCCTCCGGAGGCCACATGCCACGAGCTTTTTTACCTAATTTTTCAGTGACGAAATCGAGGCCGAGGCGGACCTGCAGGCGGGCGTCTTCGGCGTGGCGGAAGGTCGCCGCCGGCAGCTGGATGCCGGGGGTGGCTTCGCGGGCGGTGGCGGTGCCGCACAGCAGGGGCAGGATCGGGTGAGCGTAGGGAGTGACCGAGATTTCGATGTCCCCGGTCTCTTCCATTTTTCGGTAGAGCCCGGCCACTTCGCCGATGGTGCGGGCGTAGAGGGCGAGGAGTTGGGATTTTTCCTCTTCGGTGAAATGCTCGCCTTTGACCAGCAGGTGTTTGACCAGCGCCGATTCCTGGCGCAGGTGGTGCCCCGACCAGGCGAGCAGAAACCAGACCTGCAGGTCGCGCAGATCCTGCTCGGAAAAGGCGTCAATGTCCGGTGTCGAGGTGGTGCCCCGGCGCCGGGCCAGTTCGCGGTAGCGGTGGAACGGATGGATGTGGCGGTCGGCATGCACCGAGAAGAACTGGGTGAGGATCAGGTTTTTCTCTTCGGGGCTCAGTACCGCAGCGTTCTTGGCCGCGGCCTCGACCCAGACGTCATCGGCGCTGCCGTCGGCATAGCGCTCGAGCTGCTCGAGCATGGTCGGCACCAGGTTGAAGGTCATTCGCGCCCCCGGGATTTCGGCGGCGGTTTTCAGCATTTCGCCGTAATCCTTCACCGCGTGCAGGTAGGTCCAGGGGAGCAGAGTCTTTCCCGAAACCGGATCCCTGTAGTCGGGCTGATGCATATGCCAGAGTATGGCGACTTTGAGCGGTTTCATGGAAAACTTCCGTTTCGGTTTGCAACTGCCTGTTAAAAACCCAAAATCGGCGGGTCGCGTCCCGCCAGACGCTTTACTTTTTGTCCAAGCCAACAAAAAGTAAGCAAAAAATGGCTCCGGCGCGGGGCGTATTTCTGTTGCGTCTGTCAGCGCTTCGATAACCGGCAGTGATCAATTTAACTGGCGTTGCTTCGTGGCTCAGGTTGGAAATGCCACCTGCCGCGGTGGCCATGTCCGCGCGTCTCGGTCGGCCTTTGCGTCAAGGGGCTGTGGAGTGAAAACCTGTAAACCTAAACCAAGGCCAAGGCAACACCGACACGGGGGCTGCGCCTCTATTTTATTTTTTAAACGACCACCGCCGGTGTTTGCTCAGCCGTGCTGACTGGCCTGAGTGACCTCAGCCCTTGGCAAGTGGGGCGATCGAAGCGCCGCCGTCAGTCAATTGTAGCAGCGTTTTCCAGAACCACCGCCCCTTCGCGCCCCCCATGCGGCGCAGCCAGAGTTTCTTTTGGTTACTTTTCATTTGCGCTCAAAGAAAAGTAACCCGGCTGTCGGGCCGGGACCCGACGGTGTTAACGGTTTTATGCTTTTATCCCTGCCCTGTGTTTGGGCAAGGCGTTTCTCTATTTATCCTACTGCAATTCCTGCTTCCACTTTTCAACTTTTTTTCGGTACGTCTCGGCCAGCTCTTTGGCCCGTTTCTCGTCGGCTGATTCGGCAATGATGTGGGCGACCGGCCGGTACTGGTCGGGTAGCATCAGGGCCCAGTCGTTCTTAAGCTGGATGCGTACGCCGTCGATGAACGAGGCTTCGAGATCGACCGAATCTTCGCTCATCTTGCGCATGACCCCCCCTTTGAATTCCAGCGAGCAGGGAACCTCGACATGTTCATAATAGCGCTTCGGCAGATTTTTGCGCACCTGGCCGATGGAAAGACCGGTTCGGACCAGCAGTTCGAGGGTTTTGGCCACGGTGAAGAGGGCGTCAAAATTGTGCTGGAAGCAAGGGAAGGCGAAGCGGCCGTCCATCGAAGCGGCGAATTGAACCCGGCGGTCCTTGGCCGATTCGGCGATCGAGCGCGGGTCGTTCTTGGTGCGTTTAACCAGCATGCCGGCCTCGGCGGCCAGCAGTTCGATGATCGACGGCGCCGAAATCGGCACGACCAACGAGTCGCGGTGCTCGGCCTGGCAGACCAGGGCGGTGAGGACGGCCATTGTCTCGATGTCGGAAAGGAGTTCGCCAGTTTCGTCGACCAGTCTCATCCGTTCACCCGAGGGGCCCATCCAGAAGCCGGCTTTGGCTCCGAGGGTGACGACGATGCGCGAAAGCTGGTCCATGGCCTTGGCGTCCTGCTCCGGTGAGGTGCCGGTGCGGGTTTCGGAAACCTGTGAATTGAGTTCAATGACCTCGCAGCCCAGTTCGTTGAGGATCCCCGGTAACAATTCTCCGGCCGACGAGTGGTTGAGGTCGACCACCACCTTGGGGGCGGCTTTCGCGATCGCCGGGGCGTCGAGGGAGCGCAGGAAGCCTTCGCGATAATAATCGTAGATGCGGGGGATTTCCGAGATGCCGCCGGGATCGGTGTAATGGACCCGCCGGAAATTCTCCTTGAAGAAGATCCGCTCGATGTTTTTGGCGGTGGCCGATGAGATCTCGATCCCCTCGGCGTCGAAAAAGAGGATGTCGGTGGCCGCCGGTTCTTCCGGTGACTGACGGAACTGGATACCGCCGACCTCACCGAATGTGGTTAGCTTATAGCGCAGCACCGGCAGCGAGACCATCTTACTGTCGCGGACGTTGATGCCGGCCGATAGCAGGCCGCCGGCGAAGGAGCGCTTGAGCATGCGCGAGGAGCGCACCGAATCGCGTCCGGTGAGGACGGAAGAATCCTTGGGCAGGATCGAGCCGTAGGCGGCGCCGAGTTTGGCGGCGAATTCGGGGGTCAGTTCGACGTTGGTCAGGCCGCGGACGATGGCTCCTTCGAAGATGCTCTTGCGCCATTTTTCGCCCCAGATCAGGTTGGTGCTGACAATGGCGCCTCCCTCGATGACTTTGCGTGGCCAGATCTTGACGTCTTTCTTGATCAAGGCTTCGTCGCCGATGGTGGTTTCTTCGGCGATTACCGCCCCTTCTTCGATAACCACCTTCTGGCCGACCCGCACGTTGTTGCACAGGACCGCGCCGGTCACGGTGGTGTTTTTCTTGATGTAGACGTTGTCCCAGAGGGTCGCATCCTTAAGTTCGACGCCGTCTTCGATGATGCAGTTGCGGCCGACCACGCAGTTGATCAGGCGCGACTTGCCGAGTACCTGGCTGTTGTCGCCAAGCACCACCATCCCTTCAACCAAAGATTTTTCGTCCTTGGTGAGCTGGGCGCCGTCGCCGAGGAAGAGTTGCCCGTCGTTGGTTCTGGTCGGTTTCTCGTTGAGGTTGATGGCGACGCGGCCGGCGGCGATATCCTGGCAGGCTTCCAGGTAGGCGTCGGTATTGCCGATGTCGGCCCAGTAGCCGTCGAGGCTGCAACCGAACAGGGCGTCGTCGTTGGCGAGCATCTGTGGAAAGATGTCTTTGGACCAGTCGCGGTTCTCCCCCTCGGGAATCATGTCGAGGACTTCCGGTTCGAGTACGTAGATGCCGGTATTGATGGTGTCGGAAAAAACCTCGCCCCAGCCCGGTTTTTCTAGAAATTTGGTTATTTTACCTTCCTTGTTGGTGATGACCACGCCGAACTGCAGCGGGTCTTTCACCGAGGTCAGAGTGAGGGTGCCCTTGGCTTGTTTCTCTTCGTGAAAGGTCATGGCCTTCGACAGGTCGAAGTCGGTGAGCAGGTCGCCGCTGATGATCATGAAGCGCTCGTCGAGGTGCTTGGCGGCCATTTTGACCGCGCCGGCGGTGCCGAAGTCCTCGAGCGGGGTGACGTAGGTGATGCGGACGCCGAATTCGCTGCCGTCGCCGAAGAAGTTCTTGATGATCATCGGCTGATGGTAGAGCAGCAGGATCAGTTCGTCGATGCCGTGTTTCTTGAGCAGTTCGATGATGTGCAGCATGATCGGCCGGTTGTACAGCGGGATCATCGGTTTGGGCAAGTCGATAGTGAGCGGATGGATGCGGGTGCCGAAGCCTCCCGCCATGATGACAGCTTTCATGGATTGAAGTTCTCCGGGATTAGAGGTGTTTTTTCTTCAAGACGCGGGCGACTTCTTTTTTCAGCTCGGTCAGGTCCGAGCTTTTGACGATGTAGCCGTCAGCCAGCCAGGAGGAGAAGTCCTCTTTGTAGCAGGAAAAGGCGGTACACAGGATGACCGGCAGGTCGGTGCGTTCCTTGACGATTTTCTGCAGCAGTTGCAGGCCGCTTTCTCCCTTCATCTGGATATCGAGGATCACCAGGTCGAAGTGGTGGTGTTTCAGCAGTTCCGCAGCGTCGGCGCCGTTGCCGGCGCTTTCTACCTCGAATCCTTCGTCTTCGAGTTCGGCGGCGTAGAGATAGCGGATGTCGCGTTCGTCGTCAACAATCAGTAGTCTGGTCATGCTCGTCCTCCCTGGATATTTTCAATCGAATGGTAAATGTGGTTCCCTTGCCTTCTTCGCTGGTGATGTCGAGATTGGCGCCGTGCTCCTCGAGAATGCGTGCGCACAGCGACAGTCCAAGGCCGCTGCCCGAATCCTTGGTCGAGAAGAAGGGGGTGGTGACGGACTGGATGGTTTCCGCGGTCATCCCCGGACCGGTGTCGGTGAGGGTGATCTGGATTTCGTCGTTGCACAGAGCGCTGTGGATTTCGATCTGGCCGCCGGCGGGCATCGCTTCGATGGCATTGGTGGTCAGGCTGCGCAGGCAGTAGGAAATTTTCTTGTAGTCGAGCTTGCCCTTGGGCAGATTCGGTTCGAGGTCGAACCGGCAGTTGACGTGGTTCAGCTTCAGGTCGTCGCGCAGACCGGCGAAAACCCCGGTGATCAGCTGGTTGATGTCCCACCAGTCGAAGGTCGGGTGCAGCGACTCGGAGTAGCTCAGCACTTCTTCCAGTACCTCTTCAAGGCGCCGGGTTTCCCGGATGATCGACTCGATGTAGGTGTGCTTGGCATCCTCCTGCGGGGTGCTTTTCATCAGGTTGCGGGCGAATCCGCCGATGATGGTCAGGGGATTGCGGATGGTGTGGGCGATGTTGGAGGCGATCTTGCCGACCAGGGCCATCTTTTCCATGCGCAGGATCAGTTCCTGCTGTTCGCGCAGCTGGGTGTTGGCGGCGGTCACTTTGGACAGTTCCTCCTGCAGGCGTTCGTATAGGGAGGTCCGCTCGATAGCGAAGGAGACCGGCAGGGCGAAGGTTTCGATCGACTGGACGTCTTCAATGGTGATCGGCCGACCGTTGATGATGTTGTCGGCCAGCAACAGGCCGATGCGGCGGTTCCTGCTGATCAGCGGTACCATCAGCAGTTCGCCGCCGCCGAGATTTTCGGCTTGCCAGGGATCGATCCCCGGTTCCTGGTAGAGGTTCTTGATGTGGCGGGTCTTCTGCTCGTTGAGGGTGGTGATGAAAAGGTGCTTGTTGTGGCTCATCGGCACCGAAAGGATCTCGAGCAGGTCGCTGAATTTTTCTTTTTCGGAGGGCATCTTCTTTTCGAAGAAAATCTGGCTCATGTCTTTCAGGGAGTAATCGAGTTCCTCGATTTCATGCCAGATCTGGCCGGCCTCTTCGCGGCTGCGGGGGCCGACGGCGACATGGCCCTTAAGGTTCTGCCGTTCCTTGTCGACCAGCAACAGAATCGCCCGGTTCAGGCCGAACCCCTTGCCGGACGTGATGGAGGTGAGGGCCATGGAAATGACCTCGTCCATGGCTACCGAGGTCTGCAGAACTTGGCCGACTTCGTGAAGAAACCGGATCTCACGGTTGCGCGCCTGGGCCTGGCTGGTGAGGGTGCAGATTTCGGCCCGCTGGGCCAGCAGGTCTTCTATGGCGTAGGAAAACAGGCCGGGAAGGCCGTCGAAGTTGCCGTTCATCTGCCGCAGGTCTTCGAGAAAACCAGGGCATTCGAGGCACCGGCTGAGAAACCTTTTCTTGCGGTTGAATAGCAGTTCGTCATCGCCGGGGTGCAGAAAACGGCACTCGTCGGTATTGATGGTCTCTTTGTTCCAGCAGCAGCCTGACAGCACGAAAACTCCTGGCGGTTGGCTTGATCGCAGTGTTCACATAAGGAAAAACATAATGAATTATAGCAAGACTGGCCGGCAATGCAATGAAAGATTAGCGGCTATTTTTATACGAATTTTGAGGGGTTCAGTTGCGGATCCGGGAGTGCGCGGGGGGATTTGCGCTTGCCCTTTGGTGGGGCGGGGTGGCATAGTGCCGCCATGAGCGAGAAACGATACCGGGTTTTTTCCGCGCATCTCAAGCGCACCTTTGGCGGGCGGGTGCACAAGATCTCCGTCGATGCTGGTTTGTCCTGCCCCAACCGGGGCGGCACCCGCGAACGGTCCGGTTGCCTCTTCTGTGATCCCGGCGGCTCGGGAGCGGTCGGCATCGACCGTGATTTCCCGGTCTCCGAGCAGATCGAGCGGGGCAAGGAGGTCATGGTCCGCAAGTACAAAGCCAAAAAGTTTATCGCCTACTTCCAGCCCTTTTCCAATACCAACGCGCCGGTCGCCCGACTGCGAACCCTCTACGACCAGGCCCTGGCGGTCGAAGGCGTGGTCGGCCTGGCGGTCGGTACCCGGCCCGATTGTCTGCCTCCCGAGGTGCTCGACCTGTTGGCCGAGTACCACCGGCGCACCGATTTTTGGCTGGAGATCGGTCTGCAGAGCATCCACGACGCGACCCTCACGTTTTTGCGCCGCGGCCATGACTACAGGACATTCCTTCGCGCTTATGAAGGGGCCAGGGCGCGCGGGCTGCAGGTCTGCGTCCATGTCATTCTCGGGTTGCCGGGGGAAAGTCGCGAGCAGATGCTGGCCACCGCCGATGAAATGGCTCGACTGCGGGTCGATGGCATCAAGATTCACTTATTGCATGTGCTTAAGGGGACGCCGCTGGGGGATTTGTATCAACAAGGGACAATTAAAATTCTCGAGCAGGATGAGTACGTGAGCCTGGTCGTTGATTTTCTCGAGCGCCTGCATCCCGAAACATTTATTCACCGATTGACCGGCGATGGTCCAAGGGATCTGCTGCTGGCGCCGCTGTGGTCGTTGCATAAGTGGGAAGTGCTGAACGCCATCGATGCTGAATTGGAAGAGCGGGGTTCGCGTCAGGGGCAGGAATGTCTTGGGATTCAGGGGGAACTCACCTGTCGCCCTCGTCAGACGGAGGGATGTCGGGGAGAGACAGAGTGTGAGCTGCGCGTCAGGAGGTTGGATTCCCCTGGATGACAGCCGGGCCCTGCGAGACGGGCGGCTCGGTGGTGCCTCCCCAGGAAATAAGGAGGAGCGAGGCCCAGACGATACTGATGAGGATGACGATTGACTTGAACATGGGGCGTAAGTTACACCAGGTTTCAGATTAAAATCAAGGGGAGATTAATTTTTTACCCATCTTGTTTTCATTTTTCTTTCCATGGTATTTTGACAGAGGGGAAATGGCCCGACCGGGATGGACAGCCGGTCGGATTTTTTTGTGATAGTGGCGCCGCAAGCAGCGCCCCTACGTCTAACGCGGATTATCCGATACATGAATATTTCCATGCTCAACCCGCAACAGCAGGCGGCGGTTCGCCATACCGAAGGCCCCTTGCTGCTGCTTGCCGGAGCCGGCTCCGGCAAGACCCGGGTGATCACCAGCCGTATCGCTTACATGGTCGACGAACTGCGGGTCCCCTCGGAGCAGATCCTCGCCGTCACCTTTACCAATAAGGCCGCCCGCGAGATGCTTGAGCGGGTCATTGAGCAGATCGGGCGCAAGCGAGCCAAGGGGATGGCGGTTTCCACCTTCCACTCGATGTGCGTGCGGATTCTCAAGGAGGACATCGAGCGGCTCGGCTACAAGAAGAACTTTTCCATCTACGCCACCGCCGACCAGTCGCGGTTGGTGCGGGACATCATGCAGAATCTCTCCGTCGATGGTAAAAAGTTCGATGCCGACCGCGTTCTCTTTGCGATTTCCGACGCCAAGAACCGGCTGGTGCCGCCCGAGCAGTTCGTGGTGCGCTACCAGGACGAATACGAGTACCTGGCGGCCGAGGTCTATCCCCGTTACCAGAAGGCCCTCAAGGCCTACAACGCCGTCGATTTCGATGACATCATCATGCTTGCTGTTCGGCTGCTGAAGGATTTTCCCGATGTGCGGGAAAAATACCAGCAGCGCTTCCGCTATCTGATGGTCGACGAGTACCAGGATACCAACGCCGCCCAGTACCTGATGCTGCGGCTGCTGGCCGAAAAGCACCACAACCTCTGCGTGGTCGGTGACGATGATCAGTCTATCTACGGCTGGCGCGGCGCGGATCTCGGTAATATTCTCGACTTTGAAAAGGACTTTGCCGGTGCCAAGGTGATTCGTCTGGAACAGAACTACCGCTCCAGCGGCAACATCCTGGCCGCCGCCAACGCGGTGATTAAAAATAACAAAAAGCGCAAGGATAAGGCCCTCTGGACCTCGGGCGACCAGGGGCGGCAGATCGAATATCTGCGCTGCGCGGACGGGGAGGACGAGGCCCGGCTGGTGATGGAACGGATCCATGCCGAGCGCTTCAAGCACAATTTGTGCTACAGCGATTTCGCCATCCTCTACCGCACCAACGTGCAGTCGCGGGCCTTTGAAGAGCAGTTTCGCTACGAGAACATTCCCTATGTGCTGATCGGCGGCCAGCAGTTTTTCGATCGCAAGGAGGTCAAGGACGCGGTGGCCTACCTGCGGGTGCTGGTTAATCCCCGCGACGAGGTCAACCTGCTGCGGATTCTCAACTACCCCAAGCGGGGGATCGGCGAAGCCAGCGCTGACCGTTTGATCCGCCACTCGGCCGATCTGGACCGGCCGCTCTGGGAGGTGCTGGCCGACCCTTCAGAGGTCGAGGGCCTCGGCGATAAGGCAATCGAGGCGGTGGCCGGCTTCGTCGCCCTGATGGAGCGCTACCGCAAGGCATTCGCTCATACCCGGCAACTGGATCACACCGTCCGTGAACTCTTTGCCGAAATCAAGCTCGAAGACGAGATCTACCGCGGTGCCGACGATCCGACCAAGGGCCGGCGCCGGGCCGATAACGTCGAAGAGGTGGTCAACTCGATGGCTTCCTACGAGGAGCGCGAGGAAAAACCGTCGCTGGCGGGATTCCTGGAAAAGGTCTCGCTACTTGACAAGGACCAGCCCAACCGCGACAGCAAGGAAAAGAAGCTGCAGCAGGATGCGGTGATTCTGATGAGCCTCCATTCGAGTAAGGGGCTGGAATTCCCGGTGGTCTTCCTGGTCGGCATGGAAGAGGAGTATCTGCCGCACAAGAGGGCGATCAATGAGACCTTCGATATTGAAGAGGAGCGGCGGCTCTGTTACGTCGGCATCACCCGTGCACGGAGCCATCTGCTGCTACTCAACGCCGCCAGTCGCAAAAAATACGGCAAGCTCCAGCCACGCATTGCCAGTCGGTTTCTCCAGGAAATTCCAGCTGTCCTGCTGCAGGAGCAGACCAGCGAGGGGAGGCCGCCGGCCAGTGAAGAAGAGCAGGAGGTGATGGCCTCGAGTTTTTTCTCCAACATGCGGACGATGCTGGAGGATTGATCTCGGTTGGTCATGATTCTGACGCCGAATTTCCCGGGTTGCGGGTGTTGATTTACTGGCACTAAATATTGAGGCATTGCCAGCCGTGACATTTTCTTTGTCTTGAACAGGGGGACCCGCTGAGATTTTTTGGCAGCAAACAAAAAAATCAGCCGGAATGACGGGCGTCTGTCGGCTACCCGATGGCTTTGGACTGGCGCATGTGCAGGACCGCGGCGATCAGCCGCTATGGGCTGCACCCCAACATGATCACCAACTGGACACGGCAGGCCATCGAGAACATGGCTGAAACCTTTTCCAGCAAGGCTGACCATGCCCGTACTGTTGACAATGCCCAGATCAAGGATCTGCACGCCAAGATTGGGCAGCTCACGGTGGATCGGGATTTTTTGGCCAAAGCCTTCGGTCGCTGAGTCACGCTCGAAGGAAAAGCTTGGTCGAACCCGGCCATGCCCGGCTCAGCATTGCGCGTCAATGCGAACTGTTAACAATCAATCGATCGTCGTATTACTACCCGCCGACAGGCGAGACCCCGCTGAACAATAACAAAGGGGCCGGTCCACATGGACCGGCCCCTTTGTTTAATCTGTCATTACCTACGCTCAGAACAATCCCCACTTCTTTTTTTTCGGCAGTTCCGGTTCTTCGAGCTGGCCGACCAGAGGAAACCGTTCCACCACCGTTCGCACGTGGGGGGCCGACTTGAGCTCCTCGGTCATATCGCCGCCCGCCTGGTGCAGCCCCTGATGGTCTCCGCCGCCCCACAGGGGACTGATGCTGACATCGTACACCTTGCCGCCTACTGCCACATAGGCCTTGCGGCCGTCCTTGCCATCGTGCTGGGCCAGTTCTTCTCTGGTCATCCTGTTTCCTCCAGAGTCATTGCCGCATTCGGTTAAGTGGCGCAAGCTTTGTTGTCATGCCGTGGCCAATAAAGCAGAAGCGTTACTTCACATGGGGGGCGAATCAGGGCAGCAGAAAATAAGCACCCGTGGCGGCAATAATCAGAAAGAAGAAAAACATGAGCTGGTTGGATTTTTTCTCCGTCTGATGGGACATGTAGGGGGCGTTATCGAGATAACCGACTACCGGAAGTTTTTCCAGTACGGACGGCGCATGCTTAGCGTTTCGCAGTTTTTTGGTCAGATCCCGTCCTGCCCGTAGCCCTTCCTGATGGTCGCCGTTTTGCCACC
>JAQYWA010000244.1 GCA_030145265.1 Desulfuromonas sp.
GTACAATACGTTCTTGGCGCCGACCCCGTAGTTGGCACAGTAGAGGTCGAGGTCGCCGTCATTGTCGTAGTCAACGAAGGAGGCGGAGTAGGTGAAGCTTTTCAGGCCGACTCCGGCCTTTTCGGTGACGTCGGCGAAGGTGCCGTTGCCGAGGTTCTTGAACAACCGGTTGGCTTCGATTTCGTACTGGCCGCCGGTGGCCAGGTAGAGGTCGATCAGGCCGTCGTTGTCATAATCGCCGAAGATGCTCCCCATGGTGAGCCCTGGGTGGTCGATGCCGGCACCGGCGGTAGCGGTGATGTCGGTGAAGATCCCGTCCCCTTGATTCAGGAAGAGTTTGTTGGCGCCCCCCTTGTTGGAAACGTAGAGATCCACCAGGCCGTCATTGTTGATGTCGGCAAACGCGATCCCCTTGCCCAGGCCGTCGTCGGCGACCCCGGCCGTTTGGGAAATGTCGGTGAACTCGCTCGCGGTTGTCGTCCCGGCGACGAGGAGCAGCAGCAGGGAGAGGGTTATCCCTATCAGATTCCGGGTTTTTGCCATTGGAGATTTCTCCTTTTCACGTAAAGATTGCATCAGGCACGTCATATGACACGGGCCAATTGGTTCGAGCGTATGAGTATAAACGTCTATAAGTGCTAATTATACACGTCAAATAGATAGAGGGTAGATTAAAGTGGTGAATTGATGGTGCAAAAAATGAACCGTTTTTATATGGAAGGTCTGCAAGGTCATCTCCCATGCTGTTCAGGTTGTTTTTTAAGGCTGATCGGAAGTATTTTGTCACGCAGTCAGTTCGGATGTCAGGATTCTGTCTGTTTGCGGTCGTTGGTTGATGCGCAGGGCCGCCGCTGGGCCGGTTTTTGATGGGCCAGGGCCTGTGTCCGTGGTACGGTTATTGCTGTTAAATGGACATTTGTATGCTCATCGTTTGTCTTTTGTTTTTCTCTTGATCATTGGTGGTGTCGATCTCCGTGTTGATGTTGCGTAAAACGCTATTGATTCTGATTTTGCTGGGGCTTGCGTCCTGCCGGGAGGTGCCTGCCGATCGACTGTATGCATTGCACTTGGACGCCCCCCCGTCGGCAGTTGACTGGACCGGGGCGCTGCCGCGCATCGTTACGGTGAAGGGCGGCCGTAAGCATGTGCGCACACTGATTGACAATATCGACGAGGATACGGTTCACACCTCGACGGCCTCCTGCCATCACGGCGGCAAATTGCCCGATCCGATTCCGGTGGATATGCGGGCGTTTTATACTGACCGAGAGGTTTTTATTCGCCTCAGTTGGGCGGATGCGACGGCCGATGAGGATATCCGTGAATGGCGTTTCGACGGAGACGCCTGGCAGAACCTGGGGAATGTCGAAGACGGCTTCGGTCTGGCCTGGGATGCCGGGAGCTTTTTCCCGCGATTTACCTGCTCGGTAGCCTGTCATATCGATGACTTTGGTGTGCGCGGCGCCAGTTTTCATGCCACCAACCGGATGATGCTGGCCGGCGAGGGGGAATGGCTCGATCTGTGGAACTGGAAAGCCCGCCGCACGGGCCGGTTCGGGTTTGCCGATGACCGTTTCCTTAGCAACGAGGGGATGTCCGGCGATGTGCCGGGAGAGCCGTTCAAGGAAAATTCCCGGGCCCGCCTGAATCCGGAAAGCGGGATGTTCCCCTTTGCTGAAGGAGATGCACCGATCTACGACGCCGAAGGGCTGCCGATCGGTAAGGAATTCCGGCCTGCCGGATCGACGGCCCCCGGTTTTCTGACCGAAACGCCGTCTGGCAGCCGGGCGGATGTCAAGGCGCTCGGCCGCTGGCAGGATGGTCGCTGGACCGTGATTCTGCGCCGATCATTGGACAGCGGAGATCCCCGGGATGTTCGTTTTGTTCCCGGCGCTCGTGAAGGGGTGGCTTTCGGTCTCTCGATCATGGATAATACGCTATTTGAGCACTATGCTTCGGTGATTCCGGAGCGGATCGTTTTGCTGCCTGCCGAAAGTGGTGCAGTGAAAGAAACAGGAGATAAGTAATGCGGATGCGATTCCTTCTGGCCCTGGGGCTGTCTTTGTTGTCTGTTGTCGGTTGCAGCGAACGGGACCCTGCTGCAATGTCTTCCGGCGAAGGCCGGATGGGACAGGTCAACGGTCAGATCCTGGCTCCCCTTGAGGGAGCGACCCTGTATGTCTACAAAAAGGGAATGGACCTGTACGGGCCGGCCTTTGCGCTATCCCGGGCCACCGGTCCGGACGGCGCCTTTGACCTGCAGCTTCCCGAAGGCGACTATATCGCGGTGGCCCGCAAGCGGCATAACGGCGATACCTCCGGCCCGGTGCTGGCCGGCGACAATAAGAGCGAGATGCTTAGCTTCACCGTGCAGGGCGATGATCAGAAGCTGACCGTGCTGGCCCCGCTCAAGACCGGTGACGAGCGCCGCCTGACCGAGCAGGCCTCGGCGACGGAAACCGGCCTGTCCGGTACTATCACCGATGCCGACGGCAACCCGGTCGAGGCAGCCCGGGTGCACGTCTACGATCATGTGCAAATGTCCGAGCGGCCCAAATACGTGTCGGAAAAGACCGGCCCCGACGGCCGCTTTCTGATTTTCCTGCCGGAAGGCGGCACCTATTACCTGGCGGCGCGGGACAAGTTCGGCGGGCCGCCCAAGCTGGGCGACCTCTATGGCCGCTACGACCGGGGGACCATTGAGCCTTCGGCGGTGGTCGTCCGTTCCAAGGAGATTTTGCAGGGGGTCGATATCACGGTGACCAAGGTATGGTAAGGCGGTATGCTTTCGGTTTGCTGGCGCTCCTGCTGCTGCTCGTTGGGTGTCAGCAGCGTGGCCCGATCGATCTCGAATCCCTGAAGGGCCGGGCCCGGGCTGGCGACGCGGCGGCGTTCCGCGAGCTGGTCGAATTGCTGTCTGTTGCAGAGCGACAGCTGAATGACCGGGTTTATCCCCTGATCATCGAGCTTGGCGAACCGGCTATCCCATTTCTGCTGGACGAGGTCAACACGGAGGATCGCATCCGTCGTGAACATGTAATCGCTGCACTCGGTACCCTGAAGGTACCGCAGGCCGTTGAGCCGATCGGCCGGGTGCTGGGCGACAAGTCTCTGAAGCGGCGTTATATTGCGGCCTGGTCGCTGGGCGAAATTGGCGATCCCCGCGGCATTCCCTTTCTGTTGCCGGCTCTGGGTGACGAGGATGGTGAAGTTCAGCGCTATGCCGTGCGGGCGCTGATCAAAATCAATAGTGAAGCGGTTGCGCCTTTGCTGGCGTTTCTGGAAACCGCCTCAGCCCGGGCTACTGCGGGTGCGGTCAGGGCGCTGGGCGATATCGGTGATTCCCGGGCTCTGCCGGCTCTGCTGCAACGGGTAGCAGGACCGTCACGTCAGGACGTGCTGCATGCGCTGGGTAAGCTCAAGGATCCGCGGGCCGAGGCGGCCCTGATCGACGGCTTGGCCGATGCTGATTGGCAGTCGCGGATGAATGCCGCCATGTCTCTCGGTGCCTTGGGTGGCCCGGCCGCGGCGGCGGCGCTGGAGAAGGTCGTTGAAGACGAGGTCCTGGTCGTGCGGGAGTGGGCGGCGCGGTCGCTGGAGATGATATCCGGCAGCCATGTCAAGTATCGGAATGAGCAAGGTGAATATGTCCTTCCCTATAGTATTTATCACTGACCGGACGCTGATGAGGCGAGTCGTATGAGAAATCTGCTCGCTGTTAATTGGCTGCGC
>JAQYWA010000245.1 GCA_030145265.1 Desulfuromonas sp.
CGGCCTGCGTCCCCCAGGTTGTCCGCCGCGTATCGACCCAGAGCCAGCAGTTCATCGTGCAGTGACGCCGGCAGCAAAGCCGTCACCGCTCCTAACTGCCCCTCGATGAAATCCCCCAGGGATCTTTCCAACACCACCCGCCAGCGTTCATGGTCGACCTGTCCGAGGTGCCGCAGCCATTGATCGCGGCGGGCGAGCATCCCGACCAGCATCTCCTGCAGCAGATCCATGCGGTTATCGAGATGGGTGAGCACCTGCGCCACCTCGGCGCTCCCCTGGCCTTCCTGGTCAAGCCGCTGCAGCACCCGCCGAGCGGCCTCGCGGTACAGGGGCATGGGTTCGGTGGCAATTTCCGGCACCGCGCCAAACCGCGAAATCCAGGGCATCCGCCGCACCAGCGAGGCATTGAACGAGTCGATGGTCTGAATGGTCAGCAACGAAGGGTTATCGAGCAGATGCCAACCAAGCCGGGCGTCCCGCTCGAGCACCTCTTTGGCCAGCTGCCAGGTCAGCCGGCCGTGGGCACTTTCAGGAGCAGGCCCCCGGGCCGCCTGCAAGGCCAACAGCAACCGTCCGCGCATCTCGCCGGCGGCCTTGCGGGTAAAGGTGATGGCGAGAACCTCATCGGGCCGCTGCACCGTGCCAAGCAGGCGCAGAAAGCGCTGGATCAACAGCTCGGTCTTGCCGGAACCGGCCGGGGCCTGAACGATGAAGGACGATTGCGGGTCGATGGCGCGGGTGCGGGCTTTCGCATCGGCGATGGCGCTCATTCGGTCTCCTCCGTAGGCGTAGCAATTTCGTCGATCCGGCACAGGCCCGAGAGGTCGCAGTACTGGCAGGCTTTCTTGACTTCGACAGGATCGACGGTGGCATGGCCCCGGGCGAACTCGTCCCCCAGCTCGGCCAGCTGCCGCCGCCAGCGCGTCAACAGGGCCGGCCAGTCGGCGATGCCGGCTTTTTCCGCCGCCTTCGAACCGGCAAAGGCCGCCAGCTTCGGCAGCAGGTCGGCGTCGGCCGCCACCCCCTTGGCCCCGCACTCCCCACGCCGGACGCTGGCGATCACCACCCCGGCCAGATCGTTATCCACCTCCTCACTGCCGTAGACCGGCAGCTGGGGGTCGAGCAGACGCTCACCGAGCAGATCCGCGACATCGAACCGACCGGTTTTGTAATCGATGATCACCCGGCGCCCATCGGCTAGTTGGTCGATGCGGTCAACCTTGGTGTCGATGCTGATGCCGCCGCAGACGACCGATCGCTCGGCTTCGAGCTGATCCACCGAGAATGGGGCCCGCTGTTTCTCAATCTCTTCCAGCCATTCGCCCACCAGGGCGCACAACCTCGCTCGCTCGATCTGATAAAGCGGCTGGTCAGCGTCATCGCCGAAAAACTTTCGCAGGGCGTCGTCGGCCGCCTGCTCGATGCGGGCATCGAGTTGAGAATCACTGAGCGCAAGCAACTCGGACTGGTTACCGGTAAGCTGCCAGAAGTTTTCAAAAACGGCATGTAGCAGACTACCACGGGTGCCGGCGTCGAGGCCCGGTTCGGGCAGATCGAGGGCCCTCGCCCGCAGGCGGTGATGGGCAAAAGCGCGGAAGGGACAGAGAGCCTGATCCTTGAGCAGGGTCGTGCCGCCCGAAGCCCGGGCGGCTTCGGCCAGCGGCGGGCCTTGCTCGTCACTCAACGATTCGAGCACAACTGGTGATAGATGCACCACGGCCAGAGGAGCATGACTAGCGGCAAGGGCAGGTTCAACTTGGGCGAAATGAGCAATCAACGAACTCGGTCGCAATTCGACATCTCCGTCTTTGAGGGGATGACTGAACATCACCGTCGGTGCCGCGTACCCCAGTCGTTCGACCACCAGTAGTGCGAACTCCAGCTCCCGTTCGGCGCTGGCATGAGGCATGTTGAGGGACACCTGCAGCGCTACCGGGATAAAAGGGTTCGGCCGAGCCGGCGCCGGTAGCTGGTCGTCGGTCATCCCCATCACCCAGAGATGATCAAATTGCAGCCCCGCGGCCTCGAGCAGGCCGACAACCTGCAGTGGACCCGCCGGGGATTCAGGCTGGAAGGTGGTTTCCCGTGCCAGCCGCCGCAGCAGCGCCACCGCCTCACCGCGATCGACCGGGCCGGAAACGGCCTCAAGGGCCACGACGGAAGACAACAGGCTTTCCTTCCAGGCCTTGAGCACTTGGAATTCAAGACTCCCCAAGGGACGATCACCAGGCCAGCCGACGGCAAGGAGCAGGTCATTGAAGCAGCTGACCCATTGCCCCAGCATGCGCTTGTGCCCATCCTTAGAACTCGCGGCCAGCTGGCTGATGACCTTGGTGAATTCCGGCAACTGGGGGGACTTATCGTCATCGAGCAGGGTCTGCAGGCGGGAGAGGCTGAACGTCAACTGTCGAGTCGAGCGCAGTCGTTGATCGAACCTGGCCCTACCCCAGGATTCACGCTGGCCACCGGCCAGGTAAGGGGTGCGCAACAGAAAGCTGACCTCATCGAGAGAAAGACGATGGCCGGCACCGAGGATTTCCAACGCGGCCGTCACCAGCCCTTCTTCTGCGAGACTTGCCCCAAGTGACAGGCTGAAGCGGTCTGCCCGCTCTTCCAGAGCAACCACCGCCTCAGGATCGATCTCTTCGCGGAAAATCCGCTCGACCAGCAGCCGCCGCTGCTGCAGATCGGCCACCACGACACCAATACTGCCGGCCCCGGTCTCCATCAGCTGCCGGGCCCAGCGGGCGGCGCTACGCACTTCGTCCTCGATATCGGTGCAAGCCGTTCGCAAAAGCGAGCCACGCTCGCCCGCTTCGGGAATCACTTCAACCACCCGGGCTCCGGCGTTTTCCATCGCTTTTCGTAACTGCAGGATGCTGGGAGGGAGCTCATCAAACCCGACAAAAAACACCTGCCGTGGGAGTACCAGACGCCCCTGCTCAATGGCTGCGCAAAGCCGCGCCGGCAATTCAGCCAGATCGAACCAACCGCCCTTGCTGCAAGCCTCAAGATACCCCTTGCGCCAGCGCAGAAAAATAAGGTGGTCGTCGCTCAAAGGGAGACCGGCCAGGCTACCACCGTATTCAAGCAACAACTGGTGCGCTTCCTGAGCCCGGCGGGCGGTGGCTGAAACCTGCAACAGAGCGATTTCGGTACCGGCGATATCCCGTTCAATGACTTGCTCCCACAGCCACAGAGAACCCTGCATCTGCAGCAGCCCATCATCCTCATCCAGAAGGCCTAAAGAGCGGTGCATCCAATCATTTTTACTGAAAATATTCGGAGTGGGCCAAACTGCACGACCAGACGCAGCTATCCAGGCGTCATAGCGGCTGCTGAAGCTGCGGGCCAGGCGATTATTGACGGTCAGCACCAACGCCCCTTCGGACATGGCATCAAACAGACCGGGAAACGGCTCCCGATTATCAAGCATGACTGGCTCTCCCTCATCGGCAAACATTAGGCTACAGGATATACCCTGGCGGAATCATTTGGCAAACAGCAATATGTCCATGACAAGTTGACCTTTCTTTCATGCCAGATCATGTCACAGAATAATTTATGTACCAAAACAACAGGTTATGAAATCTGAAGACTTGACAGCCGCCCACCCGTACACTTATGATTATCACATTGGCAAACCACCCGAAAGGGTGGGACGCAAAGCCACTGGCCTAAATTCCGCATCGGAATACGGCGGCAGGGTTGCACTCCTTCCCAAGAGACCT
>JAQYWA010000246.1 GCA_030145265.1 Desulfuromonas sp.
TCGCATTTCAAGCCCATGCCACGAAGCGCCGATGATTGTATTGAACGTTGCCGTTCATCGGAGCACTAACCTTGGCGACAGTAATGCCCCCCGCAGGGGAAGCCACTTTTGCTTACTTTTGTTGGCTTGGACAAAAGTAAGGCGTCTGGCGGGACGCGACCCGCCGGTTCTGCTTCTCAAAGATTGAGGTCGAGTGGGACAGGCACCTGCGGAGCCAGTCCCTAGTGGTCCAATTTTTCGCTTCGGCCCGAATAGTCCGACATCCTCCTGACAAAAAGTAAGGCGTCTGGCGGGACGCGACCCGCCGGTTCTGACTCGCTTCCAGCGCTTATCGCTTCAGCAGTTTCTCCAGCACCGCCGGCATGGCTTCGAGCGAAAGAACCTGCCGTGCTCCGCCCCGATCGATAGCCGCCCTGGGCATGCCGAAAATAGCGCTCGAAACCTCGTCCTGGGCAATGGTATAACCGCCCTGCCGCCGCAGAGCCACCATTCCCTCGGCACCGTCTTTCCCCATGCCGGTCAGCAATACCGCCACCGTCCGCGCCGCCACAGGCCCAACCAGGGAATGGAACAACACGTCGACCGAGGGCCGGCAACTGTTGACCGGCGGTGTCGCCACCAATCGGACGCATTCGTCGTCCAGGGTCAGGTGGACGCCGTCGCGGGCCACCAGGGCCAGCCCCGGCTCGAGGCAGTCGCCGTCGCGGGCCAGGCGGACATGAAAACGGCTTTCCCGGTCGAGCCAGCCGGCGAAATCCTTAGCGAAGCCGCCGGCGATGTGTTGCACGATCAGCACCCGGGCTCCAGTCGCCGGGTCGAGGGTCTTCATCAGTTGCTGCACCGCTCGCGGCCCGCCGGTGGAGGCGCCGATGACAAGGAGGTCGCGAACAGCGCCGTCAAGCTGCGGACTCTCAGGCATCGCAGCCGGGATAACCGGGTCACGGCGAAAATGATGCACCACCCGAATCTTCGAAAGAAACTTGACCTCGGCGATCAGCTTGGCGGCAAACGCTTCGAAAACGTTACTGCCCAAGTCGGCCGGTTTTTCCATCACGTCGAGGGCCCCGCGATTGATAGCCTGGAAGGCATGACGGTTTTCCTCGGGATTCAGGTTAGCCGACAGCATCAGGATCGGAGTCGGCCAGCAAGCCATGATTTCCGAAACCGCCGTCAGGCCGTCCATCACCGGCATCAGGATGTCCATGATGGCCAGGTCGGGTCGCAGCCGGCAGACCTCTTTCGTGGCCTGCCGGCCGTCGCCGGCCTCGGCAACCACCTCGATCTCCGGATCCTGCGTCAGCAGGTCACGGAGCACCGTGCGCATCAATTCAGAGTCGTCGGCAATCAGTACGCGGATCATGTTTCCTATTACCCGATAAAGGTTTCCACCGCCTGCAGCAGCACGCCCTGGTCGAAACTTCCCTTGACAATATAGGCCTGGGCACCGACGGTAATCCCTCTCCGCTTGTCCTCATCGGAAGCGTAGGAGGTAACGATGATCACCGGCAGGTCTCGGGTCTGTTCGTTCTCGCGAATTTTTTCGGTCAACTCGAAGCCGCTGATGCCGGGCATCTCGACATCGCTGACCACCAGGTCGAACAACTGGGTGGCCAGCTTGTCGATGGCGTCTTCCCCGGAAATCGCCACCGTCACCTGGTAGCCCCTGGCCTCGAGGATGTTCTTTTCCATCGTGCGCGTGGTCACCGAATCGTCCACCACCAGAATCCGCCCTTTGACCGCCCGCGTCTGCTGCGCTTCCAGCTCCCGGTGCAGGTGGGTGGCGCCAGCCGCAAAACCCACCCCGAACAGCCCGGCCACCGAGAGGATCAGGGCCGGCAGGCCGCTCTGCAGGACGGTTGCCCCGGTAAAAAAGCGAACCTGGCACAGCTGGTCGCCCAGGTTCTTGACCACGAGTTCCTGCACCCCGAGCGAGCGGGACACCTGGCAGGCCAGCAACTGGCCGCGAAAGTTGAGCACCAGCGCGGTGAACCGTGATTTCACCGGCATGCTCCGCTGCTTGGGGAGCTCGAGAACTGACTGCAGGGAGACCAGAGGCATGGTCAGGCCCCGGGCACGAACCACCTCATGCCCCCCTTCGCTAAGGATATCGGTGGCTTCCAGCTGCAGAATCTCGACCAGGTAATGCAGCGGCACGACGAAGGTTTCCGCTTCACACGCAACAATCAAGCCATTAATGACGGCCATGGTCAGGGGAAACTGCAGCAGGATGGACGTTCCCTTCCCGGGAACCGAATGCAGTTGCAGGTTCCCCTTGACCTGGTCGATAGACGTTTTGACCACATCCATGCCGATCCCCCGGCCGGAATGATCGGTCACGATCTCGCGGGTGGTAAAACCCGGCTTGAGAATCAGGTAGAGCGCCTGCTCGTCGGACAGAGCACGGGCCCCTTCGGCACTGAGCATTCGGCGCTGTACCGCCACCTGGCGAATCTGTTCCGGATCGAGGCCCCGGCCGTCGTCGCTGAGAACCAGCTGCACGCCCCCCCCCTCATAGCTGGCTCGAAGTTCGATCCGCCCGGATGGTGGTTTGCCTACGCGGCGGCGCTCGTCTGCCGCCTCGATGCCGTGATCGACGGCGTTGCGCAGCAGATGCACCAGCATCGGCCGGATGGCTTCGAGCATCCGGCGGTCGAGTTCGAGTTCATCCCCAGTCACCACAAAGTCGACCTGCTTCTCCTGCTCCCGGGCCATCCCCCGCAGCAGCCCCTCAAGTTCGCCGGTGATGACCTCGAGGGGAAGCATGCGCAGGGCCGTGGTCTCGCCCTGCAGCTCGTCGGCCAGGTACTGAATGTTAAAAACGTCCCGCTCCAGGTCGGTGGCCAGCTGCCGGAGATCGTCGCGCAGCAGCCTGAGCTGGGGATACCCCTCGGCCTGCCGCAGACCGGGCAGCTGCCGGTCGAGCTGCCGCAGCAGCCCGCCCAGCCGACCACTGCGATCGGCGAAGGATTCGCGGACGATGGAGACCTCGCCGAGCAGGTTGACCAGGCGGTCGAGCTGGACCACGCTGGTGCGAACCGACTCGATGCCGGCCCGGGGCTCCTCTGCGATAGGCGGCGTCCGGCTCGGTGCCGGCTGCGCCAGGGTGCCGCTGGCCAACCCGGCAATCACCTCATCCACCGCGAAACCGGGTTCGCCGCCGACAGCGACGGCGGTCACCAGGCTCGCCAGGGCTTCGGTCACCGCCAGCAGCTGATCGACCAGCGCGGCCGTCACCGGCCGCTCGCCACTTTCGAGGTCCTTGAGCTGGTCTTCCAGCGCATGAGTCAGGCGGCTAAAATCGACCAGGTTGAGCAGGCGCGCCGACCCCTTGAGGGTGTGGACGCTGCGCAACAGGGGACGCATCCGCTCCGGGTCGACCCCATGTTTTTCGAGCGCCATGAGCCCCTGCCGCAGGGCCTGTAAATGCTCTTCGGCCTCGCGGCAGAAAATACCTATGTATTTGCTCGGATCCACCTCAGTCCTCTGCCTCGACCTGGTCCCGTAGCCGCTCGGCCAGGCTGGTCAGTTCGGCGATCGCCTGGGCCGTCTCCTCGGCGCTGGCGGCAACCTGGGTGGCCACCTCGCGAACCTCGACGGTGGTCTCGGCCATCTGTTCACTGGCGGTGGTCTGCTGCTGGGTCGAGAGCTTGATTTCCCGGGCGGCCAGCATGGTGTCCTGCACCACGGTGATGATCTTCTTCAGGGCCTCG
>JAQYWA010000247.1 GCA_030145265.1 Desulfuromonas sp.
ATCAGCTGATCTGCCTCGATATCATGATGCCGAAGATGGACGGACAGGAAGCGCTGAAGCAGATCCGGACTCGGGAAAAGGCACTGGGGATCAATCCCCAGCACGAAGCCAGAATCATCATGACCACCTGCGTCGATTCACCCCTCGCGGTATCGAAGCCTATTACCGCGGCGGCTGCACCTCGTACCTGGTCAAGCCCTGTTCAAAGAAAAAACTGCTCGACACCCTGCGCGATTTCAACCTGATTTCGTAAAGACCCAAAACAAAACCAAGACAAATCAAAAGCTATATCAACGCAAAAAAGGGCCAGCTTCACAGCCGGCCCCTTACTTGTCGTCTCTATTTACGCCCCAGCTCGCGGGAGCGTCGAGCAGCCCGACTGACCGCCTCCATCAGCGTCGCCCGCAGGCCCCCTTGTTCGAGCGCCTTGATGCCGGCAATGGTGGTGCCGCCGGGGGAACAGACCCGGTCGCGCAGCACCGCCGGATGCTCGCCGCTCTCTTTCACCAGGCGGGCGGCACCGAGCAGGGTCTGCACCGCCAGGGCCAGGGCGGTGTCGCGGGGCAGGCCTTCCTGAACACCGCCGTCGGCCAGCGCTTCAATGATGGTATAGACATAGGCCGGACCGGAGCCGGACAGGCCGGTGACGGCATCCATTTGGGCTTCGCCGACCACCTGCACGGTGCCGGCGGCCTCAAACAGGTGTCGGGCCGTCAGGATATCGTCGGTCCCGGTGTACTTCCCGGCGCACAGGGCTGTGGCCCCGGCCCCGACCAGCGTCGGGGTGTTCGGCATGGCCCGGACAATGCGCGGGTTGCCGTCGAAATAGCTTTCGAGCACGACGGTGGAAACCCCGGCCAGGATCGAAATCAGCAGCTTTTCTGACGAAAAGGCCCCGGCGATGCCGGTCAGAACCTCTTCAGCAACCTGCGGTTTAACCGCCAGCACCACCAGCTCGCAGGCCTTGATCACCTCAAGGTTTTCCGCCACAACCCGAATGCCGTAGCGACTCTCCAGCAAACGCCGCCGGGCGTCATCAGGTTCGGCCACCAGCACCTGATCAGCCGGGAAGGCCCCCGAAATGAGTCCCTTGAGCATGGCTTCCGCCATGTTGCCGCCACCGATAAAGCCTATTTTTGTAATTGATTTCATTATAAATCCGCTCCTTTCGACGCTCAATCGCGTCGACCATTCGAGCCGGCGCATGTCTCTCCAGTAAATAGAAAACCATCCTTCCTGTCAAGGAGACTGTCCGCTGCTTGCGGCGATGCCAAAAAAACCGTTGACCCCCCGCCGCAAAGGGAGTACAAACCCCCGATCCCAATAGAGATTGGGTCGATTTTCCCGACATTGCGTCATTGCCATATTCGCGCCGGATTGTTATTGTACAGGGAATCTCTTCAGCGGCGCAGACACCATGAAATTCACACTGTCTGCGCCCAAGAAAATATAGCGGAGTAAAACCAGGGCGCCCCCCCCGGCATCCGCCTGAACATCATCACATGAGCCATCCAGGAGAAGTGCGCCGATGAATCCGAGAACAACATCAAACTGGTCTGTGGAACATTCCGCCGCCCTTTATGGCATTCGTCGCTGGGGTGCCGGATTCTTTGACATGGACGCCAACGGCGATGTCACGGTCAAGGTAAATTTCCCCTCCGGTGAAGTGGCCGTCTCGCTGATGGAAATCGCCCGGGGCATCGGCCAACGCGACCACGCCATGCCGGTGCTGCTGCGCATCGAAAACCTGCTCGACGCCCGCATCAGCTTTCTCAACGAAACCTTTCGCGCCGTCATTGCCGAAGCCAACTACCAGGGGGAATACCGTGGCGTCTTCCCGGTCAAGGTCAACCAGCAGTGCCACGTCATCGAGGAGATCACCCGCTTCGGCGCCCGCTACGGGCATGGCTTAGAGGCCGGCAGCAAGGCCGAACTGGTGCTGGCCATGGCTTCGCTGAAGCCCGATGCCCTGCTGATCTGCAACGGCTATAAAGATGAAGAATTCATCGACCTCGGCCTGCGGGCAATCCGCCTCGGCTACCGCTGCTTCTTCGTCATCGAATCGCCGGCCGAGCTGGATACTGTCCTTGCCCGCAGCAAAGCCCTCGGCGTACGCCCCCTGATCGGCGTACGCGCCAAGGTCTACGCCAAGGTTGCCGGCCAGTGGACCGAATCGAGCGGCGACCGCAGCAGTTTCGGCCTCAGCTCGACCCAGCTGCTCGAGGTATTCGAAAAGCTCAATGACCGCGGCATGCTCGACTGCCTGCAACTGCTCCACTGCCACCTCGGCTCGCAGATTCCCAACATCGCCGACATCCGCGCCGGAGTCCTCGAAGCCTGCCGTTACTACGCGGCGCTGGTCAAGGAAGGCGCACCGCTGTGCTATCTCGACTTCGGCGGCGGCCTGGCAGTCGACTACCTCGGGATCCAGAGCGCCTCCAACCCTCATTCGCGCAACTACGACCTGGCCGACTACTGCCGGGCTATTATCGACGTCATCCGGGACACCCTCGACGTCCAGGGAATCAAGCATCCCCACATCGTCACAGAATCGGGCCGAGCCACCGTCGCCTTCTCATCGGTGCTGATGTTCAACACCCTCGACGTCATGCATTTCGAAGCCGTCTCCCTGCCGGAAACCCTCCCCGAAAAAACCCACAAGCGCCTCCGGCACCTGTTTGACCTGTGCGACGACATCGACGACCACAACCTGGCTGACCGCTATACCGAAGCCATGGCCATCCGCGGCCAGATCCGCGATCTGTTCCGCAAAGGGACGATCAGCCTGCGCGAGCGCTCGCTGTCAGAGAATATATTTCTCGCCCTGGCCCAAAGCATCGCCGCCCGCATGGACGGGCTCGACGAAATCCCCACCGGCCTCGAAGGATTGCGCCAAAGCCTCTCTGACATCTACTATGGCAACTTCAGCGTCTTCCAGTCGCTCCCCGACACCTGGGCCATCGGCCAGATTTTCCCGGTAGTCCCTCTGCATCGCAACAACGAGGCGCCGACCCGCGAGGCGATCATCGCCGACCTCACCTGCGACAGCGACGGCAAGCTCGACACCTTCATCACCGGCCGCGGAGTCCGACCCACCCTTCCCGTCCACGCCATCAACAAGGATGAGGACTACATCCTCGGCGCCTTTCTGGTGGGGGCCTACCAGGAAACCCTGGGCGACCTGCACAACCTGCTTGGCGATACCAATATCGTCAGCGTACGCATCAACGAGGATGGCAGCTACGATGTAATGAAGGAGATTATCGGCGACAGCATCGCCGACGTTCTCAGCTACGTCGAATACAACCCGCAGACCCTGTTCGAGAATTTCCGCGCCATCGCCGAAGCCGCGGTGCGCGAGAAACGCATCTGCGTTGAGGAACGCCAGCAGATCCTCAACGAGTTTTCCGCCAGCCTGCAAGGATACACCTACTTCGAAAAATAATTTCACAAGGACAATCCATATGACCAAAGAAGAACTGGCCCAAAACGACGGCAAGGACGGTCGTAACGCCTATGTCGCCATCAACGATATTATTTATGATGTCAGCGACATCCCCCGGTGGCAAAACGGCGACCATCAGGAAGGGCTACGGGCAGGACGGGATCTGACCAAAAAACTGCGAAACGCTAAGCATGCGCCGTCCGTACTGGAAAAACTTCCGGTAGTCGGTTATCTCGATAACGCCCCCTACATGTCCCATC
>JAQYWA010000248.1 GCA_030145265.1 Desulfuromonas sp.
TTGGGGGCCCTGACCACCTATGCCGTTGGCCTCTGGGGCGGCCCTTTTCTCGTCGGCCGGGTGCTGCGTATCAATGAGGACGCCCGCAAGCGGGCCGAGGGGTTTTACGCCCGCTACGGCCGCTGGTCGCTGCTGCTGTCATGGCTGCCGGTGGTCGGTGATCCCCTCTGCCTGGTCGGCGGCGTGCTGCGGGTGGGGCTGGTTCCGTTCGTGGTGCTGGTCGGGGGCGGCAAGCTGGTCCGCTATTTGGCGGTCGCCCTGCTGGTGCTGCAAAACTAGACCATAGTCTACCACTTCGCGCCCAGGCGGGAAGCCAGGTGCGAGTATTTCTTGGTGGCGTCCCCCTGTGACTGTCCCCACCAGTAAGTCCCGAATGCAACCGCGGCAACGACTACGAGCAGTGCAACCAGCTTGATCAGGTCACTTGCTTTCTCGGCACCCTTCCTTTCGAAACGTTTTCGATATACTGAGTCATGGATAAGGCCGATGTTCGGGTCGGCTGTTCAAGGCAATGCAGCAAAGGCGGAACCCATGGGTTCCGCCTTTGCTGTTAACGCAGAATCTGTACCTATTTTCAGTCTTTTATCCCGGTGCCGGGAGTGACAGATGTAAAAACGGTGGAGCAACAACTCCGCCGTTCTTTGAGCTTGAAGTGGGCACGCCACTTCTCGGTCAACCTCAGGTGAAACCGCCGCTGCCGCACCCTGGCGTCGGTGCGGAGTCGTTGCCGGTCGCGGTTGCTGCCGGTCGTGACACGATGCGTTCCGCAGTTTTACCGCAGACCGGGCAAGATGCCTGGGCGATGTCAGTCCGCTGGATTTTTTCGAAGGTTTTACCGCAGGCCGGGCAGGCATATTCGTATATCGGCATGAGCATCTCCTTTTGGATAATTGCAGAAATTATATATTCAAAAACAAGGTGATGTCAAATGCCGGCTTGTTCTTTTCCGCGTCGACCCAGCAAGCGCAGCAGGCCATCGAGGATGGTGTACGGGTGCGGCGGGCAGCCGGGGATGTACAGATCGACGGGAAGCAGGTCGCCGATACCGTTGTTCACTTCCGGGCTGCCGGCGAAGGGGCCGCCGCTGATGGCGCAGGCGCCGGTGGCGATGACTAGCTTCGGTTCGGGAATGGCGGCGTAGGTGTCGAGCAGGGCGCTTTTCATGTTTTCGGTGACCGGGCCGGTAATCAGCATGCCGTCGGCATGGCGGGGGGAGGCGACGAACTGGATGCCGAAGCGCCCGAGGTCAAAGACCAGGGTGCCGAGCACGTTGACGTCGGCCTCGCAGGCGTTGCAGCCGCCGGCGGAAACCTGGCGCAGCTTGAGGGAGCGGCCGAACAGGCTCGTCATCTTGGCGTCGAGAGCGGTCGCCAGCTGGAATTCGGTTTCGCCTGTCAGCAGCCCGTCTCGGGTGCGCGAAGCCAGACGATAATCGCGGCTTAAGCTTAAGGCGCCGTGCGGGCAGGCACTGGCGCAGTCGCCGCAGAAGAGGCAGCGGCCGAGATCGAGCGACGGCTGACAGCCTTCGGTCCGGATGGCGGCCGTCGGGCAAGCGTCCTGGCAGACGCGGCAGCCGGCGGGGCAGAGCTGCGGGGCAAAGTTCGGCAGACCCCGGAAACGTTCGGACAGGATCGGTTCTTCTTTGGGAAACTTGCCGGTACGATGGCCCTGCCGGATCCGTTCGCGGATGATTTTCAGCATATCAGTGTCCTTTTCTTCGGGCCTATAACAAGAAGGCAAATCAAAGGCGAATTTAAACGCAGAGTCGCAAGGGCGCAGAGTAAAAGCTTATACAGATCAGATTTGTTTCTGGTTTTCTCTGCGTCTTTGCGCCTCTGCCTTAATCCCTGGGGTTTGGCTTGCGAAGCCTCTTCTTACAGATCGAAGCCGCAGTACGACAGGTTGAAGCTCTTGTTGCACAGTGGAAAATCCGAGATCTGCTCGGCTCGCAGCGCCATGGCCAGCCCGTTCCAGTTGTGAAACGAGGGGTCGACGATCTTGTAGCGGCTCAGTCTTCCATTTTCGTCGGTCAGTCCCAGGTGAACGATTTCGCCGCGCCAGCCTTCCACCATGGCCACCGTCAGCATATTCTCCCTTGCCGGGGGGATTGGGGCGCTATGAGGGCCGGCGGGGAGCTCCCGCAGTTGTTTGCGGATCCAGGCGAGGGAGGCATAGATCTCTCTGAGGCGGATGTTGGCCCTTGCAAAGACGTCGCCGCTTTCTTCGTGGGGAATGGGGTCGAAGCTGTCGCGCCAGATGCCGACCGGGTGATTGAGGCGCACATCTCGCCGCAGATCGCAGGCCCGGGCGGCCACTCCGACCAAGCCGAGCTCAAGAGCGGTCTCAAGGCTGACCTTGCCGGTGCCTTCGAGTCGGGCCAGCACCGAGGGGGTGTCAAACATGAGTTCGATGGCGCCCCGGGTGTTCCGTTCTACCGGTTCCAGGCGCTTCAGTAGTTTTTCGGCCAGGGCCGGCTCGCAGTCGAAGGCGGTGCCGCCGGGGCGGATCAGGCCGCGGCCGAAACGGCTGCCGCAGAGTTCGGCGGTCAGGTTGAGGTAGTCGCCCCGCAGCCGGCCGCAATAGGAGGCGGTGGGGAGAAAGCCGACATCGCCGGCAATGGCGCCGAGGTCGCCGACGTGATTGGCCAGCCGTTCCAGTTCGAGGGCCACTGCACGCAGCTTGTCGCCTCTGGGCGCAATGCTGACCCCGGCAAGGGCTTCGCTGACCTGGCACCAGGCGGTCATGTGGCCGACGGTGGTGTCGCCGGCCGCGGTTTCCATCTGAAAGGGCGTCAGCGGATGCGGCCCGCCGATCAGTTGACGCTCGACGGCGCGATGCTGGAAGCCGAGGGAGATCTCGAGATGCATAACCTCTTCGCCGTGACACTGGAAGCGGAAATGTCCTGGTTCGATGACTCCGGCATGCACCGGTCCGACGGCCACTTCATGCACCTCTTCGCCTTCGACCCGGTAGAATTCCATGTCTCCGGGAATCGGGTGATCCGTCGTGTCGCGTTCCCAGGCGTCCTTACCCGGCCGCCAGGATCCGTGGAAGCGCACCGGCTTGAGCCAGGGGTGTCCTTCGGGAATGGCGCCGAATTGCTCGGCGATTTCCCGCTCGAACAGGTGCAATTGGGTGCAGCGCGGGGTGAGCGAGGTGAAGCTGTCGCCGATGCGGGTCCGCAGCAGCCGCAGGTCGCCTTGCCGGTCGCGGGCGATCAGGGCATAGAGGTCGAGTTCGTCGTCAGCGCCGGAGTTGTCGGCGAAGCAGGCGGCAACCCGGCCGCCGTCGGCGATTTCGGCCAGCAGTCGTTCGCTGTATTCGACATAAGTCAGCACCGGGATGCTCTCGCGGGACAGGACTCCGCCGTTGGTCAGGGTTTGCCGATCGTCTCGACTCATGGTGACACCTCCAGCAGGGCCGCCGCTTGTTCCAGCATAGTTCGGAGCGGTTCCGGCAGGTAGACGCCGAGAATCAGCACCAACAGCATCATTAGCAGCGGCGGTCCGGCCATCATGGCGCAATCCTGGTACTCGGAATGGGGCGTTCCCGGGGGCACTTCCCCTTGGGTTGCCATCAGCACAGTTCCGCCCATGCCGATGAAGACGACCGCCAGTAGTAGCAGAAAAACTCCGCCGATGACCAGATGACCGCTGCCGAAAATCCCCCGTAGAATGGTGAACTCGCTGATGAAGGG
>JAQYWA010000249.1 GCA_030145265.1 Desulfuromonas sp.
AGGGACGACGTCTGTCCCCCCGAATCGTGGGGCCAGCCTTTCCGACAGGTTCAACCCAATCCTTAAAGCCGCCGGTCCCGGCCGGCAGCCGGGTTCTTTCTTTGCTACGTCCAAAGAAAGAACCCAAGAAAAGACGGTGGCTGCGCCGCATCACTGTCGCAGCGGGCGCCGGCTCCTGCGATCACATCAGCAATGGAGAAACAGCGTGACGATTGCGGTGCGGTTTCACGGCCGCAGAGGCTGCGGGTGCCTGAGTCCTGCGGTCGCGTCCACCATTTCAGCAAAGCTGTTGGGTGAAAACCCCATCTTGGGCCGGCAGCGTCGCAAATTGGCGGTCAGCTAGAAAGGTCACGCGAAGGAGGGAGAGGATATCCGCACCCCTCAATCCACTCACTAAGCGACCCGCTCTTTCATGTCGCGCTTCCACCTGCGCTGGAACCCCACCCGTGCCACAGGGCGCCGCCGGAGAAAAAAGAACGGGACCGTCCGCAGGCGCCACCATCCCGCCGCGACAGTCATGCCCCCGGCCGGGGAAGCTGATTTTTGCTTACTTTTTGGCGGCTTGCAAAAAGTAAGGCGTCTGGCGGGACGCGACCCGCCGATTTTGGTTTTTGGCTTTGCTCCTGTGTTCGCCTGAAATATAGGAGATCACTGGAGCGAAGTGCATAACCAGATTTTGATATTTTGCAAAATCTAGACGTTAGAGCGAATAGTTTAGTGAAAAGCGGTGAAAAGCGGGACACTGCCCATATTCTCCATAACTCACCACCAATAGAACACCAAACGCCCACGCTTAACAGATCGTGGGCGTTTCTCGTGTCGCGTCATGTTTCGAACATCTTGCAGCGCTCTTGAAGGTCCTCTATTTAGGTGCTATTAAATGGTCAAGAGGAGGTGCATTCATGGCCATCAAATTTTCAGAAGATATCGTTCCGCTAGCAGATTTAAAGGTAAATCCTGGAAAAGTTATCCGTCGGACCAAGGAATCCCATCGGCCGATTCTATTAACCAGCCGTGGGCGAGGAGTTGCCGTCATGCAATCGCTTGAGGATTTCGAGTTAGCGGAGGAAGAGTGGTTCCTGAGTTCAACCAATCTAAGCTCCGAGATTTGATTCATCCCCCATTCCGAATTGTTTACCGTCGCAACCTACAGGGTCTCAACATTGTCCGTGTTTGGCGAAGTGAACGGTTGATGCGTCTTCCATAGTCCAACAACTCACAATAAAAACAAGAACGGCCCCGCCTGATTTTCAGACGGGGCCGTTCTTGTATGTTGCCCTGGGATGAGATCCTGGTTCAGCTAAGGATTTATCGATCACAGAGGTCGTCAAGTTAAAATGCCATTGTGCCGCACCGCCGTCTCTAACCTTGTTTTGGCTTCACGGGTACCGGGACAGAATCTGAACCGAGCCCTACTCAAGTCTCGGAATAGACCCCCCGCTGTTTTTCCAGCTCGCTCGCATAGCGGGCCAACACCGCGCGCCGCGAGAGCATGAAGATGACCTTCAGCGGGTCCGCTGCATCGACAACCGGGATTTCCTCCAAGCCACGGCTTGAGAGTTTGCGTAGCACCTGGGTCAGGGTTTCTTCGGGACCGATCGTTATCACCGTGGAAACAGCGATGTCCCGCGCCAGCACCAGCCCCGCTGGCAGGTCCTGGTCGAGAATCCGCCGGATATCATTGACCGAAAAGATCCCGGTGAGGTGACCGGCGCTGTCAACGACGGGGTAATACGCCCCCTTGGCGGTGGCTATCCTTTGCAAAATCGCAGGCAGGGGCAGGTTTTCGGGGATCAGAGTCGGTTCCCTGCCCTGCTCTGCCAGGTCGATCACCTTCAGCCCTTCGAGAACATCGACGACGAAATCGCCGAGGTGGGCGGGGGAGTCGGCGCGGCTGGCGACCTGCTTCTGGTAGATGGTGTTGCGCCGGAAGACGATCATTGCCACCACGCAGACGAGCATCAGCGGCGCCAGAAGGGCGTAGTTCCCGGTCAGTTCGCTGACCATGATCAGGGTAGCGATCGGGGTATTGGAGACCCCGGCAAAGAAGCCGGCCATGCCGATCAGAACGTAGGCCCGGGGGTCATGAACGAGGGTGGGGAAGAGGGCGAAGGCGGTGGCGCCGAAGGCCCCACCGAGCATCCCCCCGATGACGAGGCTCGGGGCGAAGACACCTCCCGAGCCGCCGGAAGAAATGGTGAGGCCGGTGGCGAGGACCTTCGCCAGGGCGACGACCAGCATCACCCACAGGGCGACTTTACCATAGAGTGCGGCCTGAACCAGCCCGTACCCCGAGCCGAGGACCTGGGGGACCACCATTGCCAGCAGGCCGAGTAGCAGGCCGCCAAGGGCCGGTTTGAGGGCGCGCGAAAGCTTGAGGCGCCCGAACAGCTTGTGGATGCCGTAAAAGGCCTTGACGTAGAAGCGACCGAAGATGGCGCAAAAGATCCCCAGCAGCAGGTAAAAGACGAGTTCTGGCGGGTGTTCGAAGGTAAAGGCCGGGGTCGTCAGCAGGGGTTTCCAGCCGGTCACCACCCCGAAAAGGGAATAGGCGACGATGGAGGAGATGATGCAGGGGATCATCCCCTCATGCTCGAATTCGGGATCCTGGTAAAGGACTTCTACCGCGAAAAGCGCCCCGCCAAGGGGGGCTCGAAAGGTGGCGCCGATGCCCCCGGCCATGCCGGCCAGCAAAAGAATGCGTCGGTCGGTCCGCGAAAGTTTGAGACGGGTGGCGATGTAAGAACCGAAACCGGCGCCGATCTGGGCAATGGGCCCCTCGCGGCCAGCCGATCCGCCGGTGCCGATGGTCGCCACCGAGGCAATCGCCTTGATGATCGGCACCCGCGCCCGGATCAACCCCCCCTTGTTATGAAATGCATCGATCGCAGCGTCGGTGCCGTGCCCTTCGGCCTCGGGGGCGAATTTACTGACGAGAACGCCGGAGACGAGCCCGCCGATGACCGGTATGAGAAAAAGAAACCAGCGATGCTCCATGTGCAGAGTGTCAAGCATTCCATCACCGAAATGGGCCAGGGAGACCCCTTCTTCGGGGGGATGGAAGCCGGCCAGATCCTTTAAAAACCATGTATCAAGAGCGTTGGCCGAAAAATAAAAAGCGATAGCGCCAAGGCCGGCGACGAGGCCAACGAGCGCGCTGAGGAGCACAGGCCTTCCCAAGGCCCGGATGTCCATGGCCTGAAATAATTCGGCCAACCGTTTTGCTCCGTTCACCAGCGCTCACCCCCAGCTTGGCAATGCTTCGAAATCATGAACAGACCTTTCCCCGTGGGCACTCTCGGCAAGAAGAAAACGACCGCCACAGGCACCGAAACCGGGGGCGTACAGACCATAATGCGTGAGAGCCTGATAAATGACCAGAAATCCCCAACGAATGCAAGTATTTCTTATCCTTTCTGGAGGGAATCCCCCCGGTTCATCCTTTCGGGAGAGAAGGTCGGCGTCAGTCAGGATCTCTCCGAAGATCGCGGCACGCTTGTCCACGAGGAGGACGGCGAGGATAGCCCTTTCAGCAACAAGGCCGACATTACATGAAAAGGCCATTTATTCAGGCAATCAAAATGGCCCAGGAAAATATCGATGAATCACGGTTCAGACGGTCAAACCGATCCCTCTAATGGCGACTGACGACACAACCAAAGACTTGCTTCACAAACACT
>JAQYWA010000250.1 GCA_030145265.1 Desulfuromonas sp.
TGGCTGGCTTATGAAACCAAGGGCCTGCTGATCGGCGAAAGCGCCAATGTGCAAGTCGTTGCGGATATCCGTAAAATCGTCACCAGCTATCCTCAGGTCGAGCATGTCAACGAGGTGTTGACCATGCACATGGGTCCCCAGTTTATCCTGGTTAATCTGAGTGTTGAGTTTCATGGCCGGACCACGGCCAACGAATTGGAAGAAACCATCTCCGGGCTCGATATGCAGATAAAGCAGGCCTGGCCGAACGTCAAGCGGGTATTTATCGAAGCGGAGGCGCGAAGAACCAAGAGCGTCGAAGCGGCAGCGAAAGATATTTAAAACTCAATTGGGACGCAGGTGGCCAGCGTCCCGGTTCGTCCTGTATCCCCGAGCACCATGGCGATAGTCTGCTAAACTTTGGCAGGAAGCCAGAGCAGAGATTATCTCCCCCGAAAGGGGGCAACCGGGGAGGACGGCATGACGACACCGATTCAGCAGCTCAGTCCGCTGCGCAATACCACCTGTGCCGAGGATGCGGAAAGCCTGGCGGCGGAGCAGTTGAGCCATTTCGGCATTGATCCGCAAGGGGATTATGGCCAGGCCCTTTTCCGGCTGGCCTGCAATCTCTATGCGGCCAATGAGGCGACCTTCGACCTCTGGCGCATCACCCTCGAAACGCTCGACGGCCTTGATCGCAGCGACCGCATCGCCTACTTCAACGCCAAGCGCTTTGTCTCTTTTCAGCTGGCCAAAATCCTCGACACCCTGCAGAACCCTTTGCGACGCAGCTACCAGTCCATCAACGTGCGTGAGCGCGGCTTTGCCTGTAAGGGGGCCTATCCCCTGTTTGACAACGTCACGGCGATCTTCAGTGCCACCCCGGTCATCACCCGTACCGCGACCTATCTCTTTGCCTGCACCGAATGGGTGGAGGACGCCTTCAAGGGGCGGGAGCCGCTGCTGGAGATCTACTCGCGGCTGCTCAACCCGACCTCCATCAGCCTGGCCAATCATATAGTAGATCTGGAGGCCGGCCCGATGGCTGCGGATTACCTGGCCTGGAACTTCAACTCCGGCATGGCCGCCATCGACGGGGTGCTGGCGCATCTGGTCGGTGTCCGGGATATCGTTTTGTCGAGCCGCAACATCTACGGCGGCACCTACCAGCTGCTGCACGACTGGTACGCCAAGAAGAGCAATCTCGATCTGGCCGTTGAATGGTTCGACGGCTTCGACGGCGCAGCCTTCGCCGCAACGCTGCAGGCGACCCAGGCCAAATACGCCGACCGGCTGGCCGAGGGGCGCAGGATCTACATTTTCCTCGAATCCCCCTGCAATCCCCACGGCAACGTGCTCGATGTCCCCGAAATCAGCCGCATTGCCCATCTACACGGCTCGCTGGTGATCTGCGACGCCACCGTCGGCACCCCGTTTCTCTGCCCGGTGCTAAAGCGCACCGACCCTGCCGAACGCCCTGATTTCGTGATCCATTCGTACACCAAAGATCTCTGCGGCAGCGGCACCACCACCGCCGGGGTGGTGATCGCCCGTAATGAGCGGATGTTTCTGCCCAAGGGGGAGAGTGCTACTATTGACGGGCCGGACGGGAAGCTCGAGACGATCCCCTGGGACGAGACCCTCTTCTGGAACGTCTATTACGTCAAAGGGGCCTTTCTCGACGCCGACAAGGCCTTCGAGGTGCTCAGCGGCCTGCGCACCTTCGAAAGCCGGATGCTGCAAAAAGGGATCAACACTCTGGTGCTGGCCCGCGCCCTCGACGCTCATCCCGACATCAATGTGCACGGCCCGGCGGCCGAAGACCACCCCAACGCGGCGCTTCGCCGAAAGCTGATGTATCTGGAGCTGCCTGCACCGCTCTTTACCATCGATCTGCAAGGCGGGGAGGGGCGTCCGCCGATCCCGAAGGAGGTCTTCAAGCGTTACTTCGATTCCCTCGAGCCGGCGATAGGCCTGCAGGTGAGTCTCGGGCAGACCAATACCCTGGCCCTCTGCCCGGCCCTGACCAGTCATTCGGAACTCTCCGCGGAGGCCCTCAGGGAGGCGGGGATCACCCCCACCACCATCCGGATCTCGGTGGGGCTGGAGGACCCGCGGGTATTGATCGCCCATCTGCTGCAGGCCGCCCGAATCTTCATCGAGCCGTCCTGCCCGGGGTTCTGCGCCGGATTCCCCTCGGCCGAGGTGATTGACGGCCTGTACCGCGAGACCTATCTCGACGTTCATCGCCGCTTTATCGAAGCTCAGCCCGACTTCATCACCCTGGCCGGTTGAATCGGCAGGGATAGTCATCGATTTTGTAGGGGCACGGCATGCCGTGCCCGGTTTGGGATGAGGTTGTTCGATTGTTTACTGGTTGATCATTCCTCTTAATGGTATTGTCATTCCCTCACCTTCACCCCGGAGTGAACTTTACCGGCATGTTCGGCACCATCCTCACCATCGTTGTTACCGCTCTTCACCTGTACGTTTTCTGGCGCGCCGGCAGTATCTCGCCGCTCAGACGCCGGCTTCCCAAACGGTTTCTGCCCCTGGCCGGGTTTTTGCTGTGGGGCATGTTTCTGGTCGGTCGCACTTATGGCCATGACAACCCCGGTCTTTTCGCCGGCGGATTGGAACAGTTGACCATGAACTGGATGGCGGCGCTGTTTCTGTGCGCCGTCTGTTTCCTGGCCGTCGATCTGGCCACCGGCTTTGGCTGGCTGTGGTCACGCCATGTCTCGACCTTGCGCGCCCTGGCTTTGACCGCGGGTCTTGTGTTCACAGTGGTCGCCCTTGTGCAGGGGCTGCGGCCGCCAGTCGTCGACTCCTATGAGGTGGTGCTCGAAGGGTTGCCGATAGCGCTGGATGGGGCTGTTGTCGTCGCCGTTTCCGATCTGCACCTGGGCTCGCGGCTCGACGAAAAATGGCTTGCGGCGCGCATTGCGCAGATCGAGGCCGAGCGGCCCGACCTGATTTTTCTGCTGGGGGATATCTACGAGGGGCATGGTGAACCGGCGCCCGGCCTGCGCGCTGCACTGGCGCGGCTGAATGCGCCACTGGGGGTCTGGGCGGTGCTGGGCAACCACGAATTTCACCGCGGCGGGGAGCAGAAGACCGGCGCCTTTACCGGCAACGGCTTCACTGTCCTGCGCAACACCTGGGCCGAGGTTGGCGAGGGCCTGGTGCTGGCTGGGGTCGACGACCTGACCAACGGCCGGCGCAACGGCAACGGCCGCGAATCGCTCCATCAGGCGCTGGCCGGACGACCGCAGGGGGCGGTAATTCTGTTGTCGCACAGTCCCCTGTATGTCGATGAGACGGCCGCGGCGGGAGTTGGGCTGATGCTCTCCGGCCATACCCACGGCGGCCAGATCTGGCCTTTCGACTATTTCGTGCGGCATCGCTACCCGTTGCTCGAAGGGCGCTACCAACAGGACGGCATGACCGTCATCGTTTGCCGGGGGACTGGTACATGGGGGCCGCGCATGCGCCTGTGGGCTCCCGGAGAAATCGTGCGGGTGACGCTGCATGGGCGCGAGAAGAACAGATAAATTTAGTTTGCAACGGCCTCTTTTTCATAGAAAGCACACCACTTCATGCTGTTGCACTGCACTCAAAAACTCACCGCAAAACTTCCTGAAGTTTCACCCCACCCGCTGGGTGAAAAAAGCTTTCTGGGCAGCTGGCACGGCAA
>JAQYWA010000251.1 GCA_030145265.1 Desulfuromonas sp.
CTGCTGCCGATATCGAGCACCCGGCGGCCGGCCAGGGGGGCGATCTGGTCTTCGATTCGGCGCCATTTGAGAGACGACACCCACTCGCTGTCGACATCGACACCGAACAACGAAAACGGCCCCTTGCGCCAGGGGCAGAGGGATTTCAGGCTGGCCAGCAGCTCTTCGTGCTGGCCCGGCGCCAGGTCGGCCGCTGCGCCGATGCGCACCTGCTCAGCACTCAGATCGAGGTCGGATGGATGAATTTCGGGAAGGCGAGCCTGATTGGCCAGGTAGCGCTGCCCCTTGGCGTCGACCCGGCTGATGTACTCGATCTTCGCCTCGAGCAATTCAGCCAGCGCATCCTTCCAGGGCCCCAGCCCGAGCCGCTCGGCCTGCTCCAGCAGTCGGCGCATGTCAAACATCCTTCTGCGCCAACAGCGCGGCGAAATTGAACCACTTGAGCCAGATTTCCACCGCGCCGAAGCCCGCCTGCCGCAGCCGCCGACCGTGGGCCTCCAGGGTCTCGGGGATCAGTACGTTTTCCAGCGCCTCGCGCTTCTGGCTGATCTCCATCCGCGAGTAGCCGTTTTCCTCTTTGAACCGGTAGTAGAACTCCTGCTCCAGCTCGGTGAGGACGGCGTCTTCGTGCACCACCTTTTCGGTCAGCAGCAGAACCCCGCCGGGGACCAGGGCCTGGTAAATGCGGCGGACCAGCGCGTCGCGGTCGGCCCGGGGAAGAAACTGCAGGGTCAGATTGACGATCACCACCGAGGCCCGCTCCATGGCAACCAGGCGGATGTCACCGTGCTCGAGAATGATCCGCTGGCCACCGGCCGTGTCGTTCAGGCGCTGGCGATAGGTGTCGAGCATCGGCTGCGAATTGTCGACGGCGACCATGGAAAAATCCCGCTCCCCCATCTGCCGGCACAGGGTCAGGCCGAGATTGCCGTTGGAGCAGCCTAGGTCGTAGATGCGGGTGCCGTCCTGGTAGAAACGAGCCGCCAGCTGTGCCTGGCGAACGATGCTTTCGCGGTAGAAAGGGACCGAGCGGCCGAGCATGTCATCAAACACCTCGGCCACCTGGGCGTTGAACTCGAAGGGCGCCACCTTATCCCAGGGGCGGGAAAAAATCGTATCTTTTGTCATGGAAATTTTGCGACTCAGCCTTTCAGAAGATTGCGGCCAACCCAGTGGCTGGCGAATTGCAGAGCGGTGCGCCCGCAGCGCTTGCTCTTGTCGTGAGACCACTGGACCGCGGCTAGGCTCGTCTCCTCCGACCAGCAGGAGGCGACCCCCTGCTCCCGGCACAACTTCTCGACGCACTGCTCGACCACCCGCAGGTAGTGCTCCTGGGAAAAAACATTGAAGGCGACCCATAGCCCGAAGCGGTCGGAAAGGGAAATCTTCTCCTCAACCCCTTCGCCGTGATGGACTTCGTTGTTGACCAGCTTCGAGCCGAGGTTGTCGCTGGGGTATTCGGGGAGAAGGTAGCGCCGATTGGAGGTCACGTAGATAAGAACATTCTTCGGCGCGGCATAGACCGAACCGTCAAGGGCGCTCTTGAGCATCTTGTAGGTCAACTCGCCATGCTCGAAAGAGAGATCGTCACACAGGAGGACAAATTTATAAGGATGCCCCTTGATGGCGGCGAAAATGTCGGGAAGGTGGATGAGGTCCTCTTTTTCTACCTGGATCACCCGCAGTCCCTGGTCGGCGTAGGCATTGAGCAGGGCCCGCACCAGCGACGACTTGCCGGTCCCGCGGCTCCCCCAGAGCAGCACATTGTTGGCCGGAAGCCCCTGCAAAAACTGCCGGGTATTTTCCTCGACCACCGCTTTCTGCTCATCGATGCCGAGCAGGTCGTCCAGCATGGTGTTCGGCACACTTTCGACCGGCTCAAGGTAGCCGGAAAAAGAATGCCGACGCCAGTTGGCGGCATGACAAACGTTCCAGTCGATCTGCCCCACCGCCGCGGGGAGCAGCTGTTCCAGCGACGCCAGCACCCGTTCGAGCTGGGCCACTACCTCGGGTTTCAGAGTCATCATCGATTCTCTCCTTGAAACAAAATAAAAAAAGCCGCCGAGCGACCGTTTCTACATACAACGTTACCCCTGGAGTGTCAAGAAAAGGGACGCGCAGAGACCACGCGACACTTTAACCAGGATTCGCTCGCATCGCCCGCTTTTCTTGCTACAATGTGCCTTACCTTGTTCACCTTGTATTCGTCAGGAGAGAACCATGCAGAGCTACGAGAAACTGTACATCAACGGCCAGTGGGTACCCAGCCGCAGCGGAGAAAGTATCGATGTCGTCAACGCCTCGAGCGAGCAGATCATGGGCAGCATCCCGGCCGGCAGCGCCGAAGATGCCGAGGCTGCCGTCACTGCGGCCAGGGGCGCCTTTGACGGCTGGGCCGCCACCAGCGTCGAACAGCGGGCCCAGCAGCTCGAGGCCCTGCATCGGGGATTGGCGATCCGCAGCGACGAGCTGGCCCGCACTATCACCGCCGAACTCGGGATGCCCCTCAAGATGTCCCAGCGCATCCAGGTCGGGCTCCCCTGCGCGGTGCTGGAGAACACCATCGGGCTGTTGCGGAAGTACCCCTTCGAGGAGCCGGTCGGCAATTCGCTGGTGGTGCGCGAGCCGGTCGGGGTCGTAGCCTGCATCACCCCCTGGAACTACCCGCTGCACCAGATCGTCGCCAAGATCGCCCCGGCCCTGGCCGCCGGCTGCACGGTGGTACTCAAGCCGAGCGAGGTCGCCCCGTTGAACTCCTTCATCCTCGCCGAGCTGATCGACCAGGCCGGCTTTCCCGCCGGGGTCTTCAACCTGGTCAGCGGCTTCGGCCCGGTGGTGGGCGAGGCCCTGACCCGGCATCCCGAGGTGGACATGGTCTCCTTCACCGGATCAACCCGAGCCGGCAAACGGGTCTCCGAGCTCGCCGCGCAGACGGTCAAACGGGTCGCTCTGGAGCTGGGGGGCAAATCGGCGGCGGTTATTCTCGACGATGCCGACCTGGCCGCCGCAGTCAAGGGGACCGTCAACGCCTGCTTTCTCAACTCCGGCCAGACCTGCTCCGCCCATACCCGCATGCTGGTGCCCGAAAGTCTCTACGAAGAAGCCACCCGGAACGCGGTGGAAATCGCCCGCAACTTCAGCGTCGGCGACCCCTTCGGCGGAAAAGCCAGGCTCGGCCCGCTGGTCTCGGCAGCACAACGGCAGCGGGTGTGCGATTATATCCAAAAGGGGATCGACCAAGGCGCCCAGCTGCTGCTCGGCGGGCCGCAGGCTCCGGACGGGCTGGACCAGGGCTACTACGTGCAGCCGACGGTCTTCGGAAGGGTCACCCCGGAGATGACCATCGCCCGCGAAGAAATCTTCGGGCCGGTCCTTTCCATCATGAGCTACCAGGACGAGGAAGACGCCATCCGCATCGCCAACGATTCCATCTACGGCCTGGCCGGCGCCGTCTGGTCCGCCGACGTCGAGCGCGCCAAGCGGGTCGCCCGGCGTCTGCGCACCGGCCAGGTCGACATCAACGGCGGCCGCTTCAACCTGCTCGCCCCCTTCGGTGGCTACAAGCAATCGGGCCACGGCCGCGAATTCGGCAAGTACGGCCTGGAGGAATTCCTCGAGATCAAGTCGATCCAATTGTAAGCGACAAAGGGGACAGGCAC
>JAQYWA010000252.1 GCA_030145265.1 Desulfuromonas sp.
TGTTCGGTCCGGGGCAGGATGGCGAAGAAAAAGAGCATCAGCAGCAGGGAGGCCGAAGGCAGCAGCAGGGAGAAGGCCAGGACCTTTTTCGCCTGTGGCCGTTCCAGTGCCAGTTCGGGGTCGATGGTGTGGAAGCTGAGCAGTACCAGGCCGACGGTGACCATGACCACCAGCAGCACCAGGTAGACGAAGAAGGCGATGCTGAGCGAAAGCAGCGACGAGCCGGCCAGGGTGAAGATGGCGAGGACGAAAATCTGCAGGTAGTTGCGGCCGCTCTTTTCGGTGACCAGGCGCACCGCCAGCAAAAGCACCAGGATGTTGACCGCCGGTTCGACCAGGCTGGTGCGGCTGATCTGCAGGGCGTAGGCGGCCACGCAAGCGATCGACAGCAGGGTGGCCGGCAGCGCCGTCAGCGGATAGCGGCGGCGGCGGTCGAAGACGATGCCGAAAATCAGGGCCAGCGGGAAGGCGATCTGGACCGGTGGGTCGAGGAAGACGAAGAGCGGGGCGACCCCGGCCAGGCAGATCAGGGTGCTGAGGATGTCGAGCAGCGTCCTAATCTTGACCATAAATCCCCAGTTCGGCCAGCAGGTGCAGGCGGTGGCTGCGGGTGAGCGCCGGCCGGATCAGGCGGCGCCCTAAGCGCAGGCCGACCGGCCGGTTCTGGCGCAGGTAGCGGTTGACCAGGAAGGCGGCGCCGGAAAGGCGCTCTTCGAGGCTGGCCCCCGGCAGGCTGTCGAGGTCGAGCAGTACCGGCTCGACGGCGGTGGCGGCCAGTTCCTTGACCATCAGCTGATCGCTGCGGGCCGAGAGTTTCCAGTGGATCAGCTTGAGCGGTTCGCCGCCGCGGTAGTCGGTGATGCGGCTGATCTCACCCTGGTGTCCCTTGCCGGCCGCGACGGTCTCCCCCATGCGCCGCTGGTCGTCGGTCGGGATCAGGGACTGGCAGGGACGGGGCGCGGGAAAGACCACCGCCTGCAGGTCGACGGCCAGGGCGCGGCCGCGGACGAAAAAATTGACCGGGAATATTGAGTAGAGCCGGGCCTGGTTGATGGTCTGGCGGCCGCGGGCGGGAAAGTAGAGGGTGAGTTCTTCTTCGCTGGTTTCTCCGCCGCCGACCACCTTGAAGGTGGCGGTTTCCCCGAGCAGACTGACTTGCAGCAGAAAAACCGGCAGGCGCCGGTCATTGTGCAGGCGCACCCGCACCGGGGCCGGCAGCCCGACGTAGATTTCGTCGGGGAGGATGAGCTGCACCCGTGGCCGGCCGAGGTTGCTTTTGCCGAGCAGTCCGGAGACCGCCATGAAGCCGAGCAGGGCCGAGACCAGCAGGTAGAGCAGGTTGTTACCGGTATTGACCGCGCCGAAGCCGAGCAGCAGGGTCATGGCTATGTAGAGGACGCCGGCGCGGGTCAGTTTCAGCTGAGCGGCACCGGCAGTTTTTGCAGAAGCGATTTGAGCACCTCGCGTTTGCTGAGGGTTTCGTGCTCCGGGCGCAGGATCAGCCGGTGGGCGCCGCTGGCCACGGCCACCGACTTGACGTCCTCGGGGATGACATGGTCGCGGCCGTCGAGGTAGGCGGCGGCTTTGGCCGCGGCGGCGATGGTGATGCCGCCGCGGGTCGAGATCCCCGTGAGCAGCAGCGGGCTTTCCCGGGTGGCGGCGACGATGGCGAAAATGTAGTCGACGACTTTCTCCGACAGGTAAATGTCGCTGGCAATTGCCTGCTTCGCCTCGATGATCTGCTGCCGGCTGATCAGCGGCTGCAGGTTGCGCAGTTCATCGCGGATGCTGCCGCCGCGGATGATGGTTTTTTCCACCGTTTCCGGCGGATAGCCGATGCCGGTGCGCAGGCCGAAACGGTCGAGCTGGGATTCGGGGAGCGGGTAGGTGCCGACCTGCTCCACCGGGTTCTGGGTGGCGATCACCATGAACGGCTCGGGGAGCGGGTTGGTGACCCCCTCGACGGTCACCCGCACTTCTTCCATCGCTTCGAGCAAGGCGCTCTGGGTGCGGGGCATGGCCCGGTTGATCTCGTCGACCAGCAGCAGGTTGTTGAAGATCGGACCCGGCACGAATTTGAAGCTGCCCTGTTCGCGATCGTAGATCGAAAGTCCGGTGATGTCGGTGGGGAGCAGGTCGGAGGTACACTGGATGCGGCCGAAGCTGAGACCCAGCACCTGCGCGAGGGCCAGAGCCAGGGTCGTTTTGCCCAGTCCGGGAATGTCTTCCAGCAGGATGTGGCCGCCGGAAAGAAGTCCGATCATCGCCAGCCGGATGGCCTGGATTTTCCCCTGCAGGTAGCGGCCGGCCAGGGTGTCGATGGTGCGCACGATCAAGTCGCGATGGGCCAGCTTTCCGTTGGGCGTCTGCTTGGGCATGGCGGTCCTTTCCGGCAACGGGATTTCGCTTAGTATATCACCATCTGGAGTCGGTTGATCAATCAGTGTTCTCCTGGCAGAGGATCACCAGGTAGCCGTCGGGATCGTGCAGCCAGATCTCATGGCGGCCGAACTCGTCGTCCTCCAGTTCGTAAAGCAGGTGCCGTTGCTGGCGATCGACAGTGCGCAGTATCGGCCCGAGATCGGCGATGGTGAATTCCAGGGTCATGCCGATTCCCAGGGGGTGGCGGAAGAGGCTCTGGAACAGAACCGGGTGCTGAGCTTCGAGGGTCTCCAGCTCGCGAAAGAGGATGGTGGCGTCGCCCCGGCGCAGGATCAGCAGCGGTTGGTGCCCTGCGGCGGGGACGAAGCGCTCGATGGGCAGGTGCAGCAGGTCGCCGTAGAAGGCGGCGGTTTGGTCCAGGTCGTTTACGCCCAGGGTCATGGTCATGGTCATGGTCATGGGAACTCCTTTTGCGCTAGAATTAACATGCCTTTGCCCCGCTGACAAGTCAATGGGTGTCTGTTGAAGTTGACCCGCCCTCGCGGCTGTGATTTAATCGCAACGTTTTTGAAGGAGAAACGATGACCACCGCGTACCTGGCCTTGGGCGCCAATCTCGGCGACCGGCTCACAATTTTCAAAAATGCCCGGGTTGCTCTCGCCCAGCATGCCGCAATCGAGGTGACCGGCGCCTCCGCCATTTTCGAGACCGAACCGGTCGGCGGACCGGCCGAACAGGGTGCTTATCTCAATGCGGTGCTGCAGGTGGCGACGATCCTTGCGCCGATGGATCTGCTGGCGGCCTGCCACGAGATCGAGCTGCGTTTCGGCCGTCGACGGGAGGAACACTGGGGGCCTCGGACCCTCGACATCGACCTGCTGTTCCATGGTGATGCAATTTGCACTGGACCGGAACTGATTCTGCCCCATCCGCGCCTGCACCTGCGGCGCTTCGTATTGGCCCCCCTGCTCGAACTGGCTCCCGAGCTGTGCCATCCGCTGCTGGGGCAAACAATCCGCGAGCTGCACGCCGTCCTCGACGATCCTGCCGGTGTGCGCCGCCTTTATGATGCCTGGTGACCTATGATCAAACTGCTGATATTCGGCCTGCTCGGTTTTCTCGCCTACACCGCTTTCACCGCGGTCACTCGCTCGCTGACCGGAGGGAAGAAGGGCGTGCCTCCGCACAAAACCCGTCAGGGCGAAGATATGGTGCAGGACCCGCAGTGCGGCACCTATATCCCTCGCGGGGATGCTGTTGAAAAGACCGTCGGCGG
>JAQYWA010000253.1 GCA_030145265.1 Desulfuromonas sp.
CTGATGGTCATCCACGGCACCGCCGTCGGTCTCGGCGGTCGCGTGCTGCTGTCGCCGCCAACCCAGTTGCTGCTCCACTGGGGCGGCCAGTTCTGGCCGAATGTGATCTATAGCGGCGAGTGGTGGCGCTGCCTGACCTACGCCTTCACCCACGGCGGCATCATCCATCTCGGCTTCAACATGATGGTGCTGTACCAGGTCGGCCCGCTGATCGAAGCGGAAATCGGCAAAGCCCGGTTCATCCTGCTCTATACCCTGACCGCCCTGACCGCCACCGCCCTCGGCTACCTCTGGCACCCGATGACCCCGGTAGTCGGTGCCTCGGGCTCCCTGTTCGGCCTGATCGGCTTCGCCGTCACCTACTACCACCGGATGGGGCCCCCCGGCCACCACATCCGCAATTTCATGGCCAAATGGGCTATTTTTGCCTTCGTTTTCGGCCTCATGGTCGGCGCCGACAACGCCGGACACCTGGGCGGAGGCCTCGGCGGGGCTGCTCTCGGCCTGGCTCTGCCCATTGGCCGCCGGGTGCGCGGCCTCGCCCCCAGAGCCTTTAACCTGCTGGCGGCGCTCTGTGTGGCGGCCACCCTGTATAGCCTGACCATGCTGGCAATTAACATCGTCAAAAACTTCTGATCCGAGGCTGAAAACTCTTCAAGAAAGCATAATTTATGGCCAAGGATAAAATTCCCGTCACCCCGGCGGTACGGACACTGAAAAAGCACAAGGTCGAATTTACCGGTCACCTGTATACTTACGAAGAAAAGGGTGGCACCGCCGTCTCGTCCCGAGACCTGGGCGTCGACGAACATGCGGTAGTCAAAACCCTGATCATGGAGGATGAAAACCGACAGCCGCTAATCGTTTTGATGCACGGCGACTGCCAGGTTTCGACCAAGGAACTGGCCCGGATTATCGGCTGCAAGGCGGTCTCCCCCTGCGCACCCCAGATAGCCGACAAACATTCGGGCTACCTGGTCGGCGGCACCTCCCCTTTCGGCACCCGCAAGGCCATGACGATCTATATGGAAGAGACCATTGCCGCCCTGCCGAGAATCTACATCAATGGCGGCAAACGCGGTTTTCTGGTCGGCATCGCCCCGCAGGAGGCGATCCGCCTGCTGCAGCCGGTTCTGGTGAAGGTCGCGATTTAACAACGGCCTTACAAACCAAGGCATCAACGCAAAGGCGCAAAGACGCAGAAAAAACCAAAAAAGAAATCCATTTGCATATAGACTTTCCCCTGCGTCCCTGCGTTAAATTAGCCTTTGATTTCCCTTGGCTCTTGTTTTGGTTAAAGTACCGACATCCCGAAAGGAGGTCGCCATGTCCGAAGACAGGTTCAAGCTCGCCGCCGAAACCATCCGCTCTGCCCAGGCACTGGTCATCACCTCCGGAGCCGGCATGGGGGTTGACTCGGGGCTGCCCGACTTTCGCGGCGACCAAGGGTTCTGGAACGCTTACCCGATGTACCAACGGCTCGGCATCAACTTCATTAGCGCCGCCAACCCGGCCAACTTCGAAGGCGACCCCGCTTTCGGCTGGGGCTTCTACGGACACCGCACCAACCTCTACCGCAGCACCGTCCCCCATGCCGGTTTTCACCTGCTGCGCCGCTGGGCCGATGATTTTGACCTTGACGCCTTCGTGGTCACCTCCAACGTCGACGGGCAGTTCCAGAAAGCCGGCTTCTGCGATGATCAGATACTCGAAGTCCACGGCTCGATTCACCACCTGCAATGTCTCAAACCCTGCTCTCTGGCGATATGGGACAACAACGAGGAGATTCCAGTCGATTTCGACACTATGCGCGCCGGCCACATCCCCCGCTGTCCCCGTTGCGGCGGAACTGCACGCCCAAACATCCTGATGTTCGGCGATTATTCCTGGATCAGCAGCCGGTCACACGGGCAGGAAATGCGCTTCGACCTGTTTCTCGACCAGCACCGGGACCAGCGGCTGGTGGTGATTGAAATGGGCGCCGGCACCTCCATCCCGACCATCCGCTATATGAGCGAACGTCTCGGCAGCCACAAGCAATCGACGGTGGTGCGTATCAACCCCCGCGAGCCGCACATCGGGCCGCCGCACATTTCCATCGCAACGAGTGCCGTCGAGGGCTTGAGCGGCATCGACAAGTTTCTGGCCGACTGACCATCCTATATGCACACGGAGGCCCTATGAGCTGTTCCGCACTGCTGACCGATCTCTACGAACTGACCATGCTGGCCGGCTACTTCGAAAAAGGGCTGCATGAAAAACCGGCAACCTTCGACCTGTTTTTCCGTGAAGCACCGTATCAAGGCAGTTACGCCGTCTTCGCCGGGCTGGAAACCGCCCTGAAGTATCTCAAAGAGCTACATTTTTCCGAAAGCGAACTAGAATACCTCTCCCGCCTCGGAATTTTCAAACCGGCTTTTTTAGCCTTTCTTAAGGATTTCCGTTTTCACGGACGGGTCATCGCCCCGGCCGAGGGAACCCTGGTCTTCGGCCATGAGCCGCTGCTGACGGTCGAGGGAAGCCTGGCCGAGGCCCAGTTTGTCGAAACCGCCCTGCTCAACATCATCAATTTCCAGACTCTGGTCGCCACCAAGGCCGCCCGCCTGACCGTCGCCGCCGGCGAAGGCCAGGTCATCGAATTCGGCCTGCGCCGGGCGCAAGGGCCCGACGGCGGGCTCAGCGTGGCCCGGGCCGCCTATATCGGCGGGGTCCGCTCGACCAGCAACGTGCAAGCCGGGCAGGTATTCGGCATTCCGGTCAAGGGGACCCACGCCCACAGCTGGGTTATGGCCTTTCCCGACGAACTCAGCGCCTTTCGCGCCTACGCCGACTGCTTTCCCGACAGCAGCGTGCTGCTGGTCGACACTTACGACACCCTGACCAGCGGCCTCCCCAATGCCATAACCGTAGCCCGGGAACTACGTGAGAAAGGGCACGAACTGCTCGGCATCCGCCTCGACTCGGGCGACCTGGCCTACCTCAGCCGCGAGGCTCGGCGCATGTTCGACGTAGCCGGTTTTCCCGCTGTGAAGATCGTTGCCTCCAACGAACTGGACGAAAACGTCATCCGCTCGATGCACGACGAGGGGAGCCGAGTGGATATCTATGGGGTCGGCACCCGCCTGGCCACCTGTGCCGGTGACGGTGGCGGCGCCCTCGGCGGGGTCTACAAGCTGGTACGATTTGACGACCAACCACGCCTCAAGGTCACCTCGGACATCAGCAAAAGCACCATCCCCGACCGCAAGGAAGTGCTGCGTGCCGTTGATTCCGACGGAAATTTCACCATGGACATCCTTTGTCGCGAGCACGAACAGCTGCACCCGGGCGATCCCCTTTACGACCCCACCAACCCGGCCCGACGCAAGCAGCTCTCGGCCGACGTGCGGCTGGAAAATGTGCGCCAACCGGTGATGGAAAACGGCTGTATCCTGCACAGTGCGCCATCCCTTGAACAGATGGCCGACCATTGCGCCGCGCAACTCAAGCGGCTGCCGACCGGTTCGCTGCGCCTGATCAATCCGCACCGCTACAAGGTTGCCATCAGCCCGCAACTGCACCAATTACGCGAAGAACTGATCCACCAGCACGAACGGTTGAGTTAACCACCCTGCCGAAAACTGACGGCAAATATG
>JAQYWA010000254.1 GCA_030145265.1 Desulfuromonas sp.
CCGGCGCTGGGCTACACGGTAACAGGTGAGACAGGGCTGACGTTATCCGAGTGTCGCGAGGCGGCATTCTACGCTACCGGAGAGTCGAGATGCGTAAGAGAAACATGAGGTTTGTGATCCTGTTTTGTCTGGTATTCTGGATTGGTTTCTTTATGCTGGTGTCGCGGTGTAGCGCCAACGAAGGGCCGTACATCGAGCTGGGCGTAGGGGTGGTGGAGAAATGAACAGCAGCACAATTATGAAGCTATTGAATCGCCTGGTAAACGACCCATCCCTGAATGCTTCGCAGTTAAGCATAATCCACCAAGTCATCCAGCATGTGAAAATCCAGGACCAAGAGATGCTCGAGCTGAAGGAGGACGTCACTGATGTCGCGATTCCTGAAAACCAGAGCTGAAGCCGAACGACTGAAGAGGTTAAATAGGGCCACGCTCTGGGTATCCGCGTTGGCTTTGATGGTCATATCAGCGATCGGGCACCTAACTAACTAAACCAGAGAGAAAAATGACACCGAATGTGGAAGTGATTAGCTGGTGGGGCGTAGTCGGATACGCGGTCATGATCGGATTCTTTTGGCTCGCCTGGCGCGGATGGTGCGAGGACACCAGGAAGATGAAGAAGCTACCCAGGCGGAGGCACGACTAATATACAGCTCCTGTACGCATCTCGCGTGAAGTGATAAGATTTCACGGATTCGGAGAATATTATGATCGAACTCGAGTTGACGTACCCGCCGTCAGTTAACCACTACTACACGAAGTGGTGCCAGTATGTCCAGAAGGCAGGCAAGCATGTCGTTAAAGTCGCAGTCGGCGAGCGTGGCATGGCCTACCGAGCTGAAGTGCTTCGATATAAACTCGAGGTGCTCAAAAACCCAAAGCCACTCACTTGTCGTCTGTCGATGGAGTGCCAGCTCTGGGCGCCAGATCGCAGGAAGCAGCACTACAACATCGACAACTTCCTGAAGTGCCTGCTTGATGCCATCACCTACGCCAACATCTGGGTCGATGACGATCAGGTCGACGTTCTCCTGGTCTACAAGAAAGGCGTCGAAGCGCCAGGTAAAATCATCGTCACATTAAGGGAGCTATGATGGCAGCTAAAAAGAAGGCGGCAGTGAAGCGTAAGGCCTCGCCTCGCAAGGTGATGACTGTCAGGCAGAAGAAGCTGGCAGCAACGAAGCGAGCAGATGTACTCGAGAACAAAAAGCGCGAGGCCTTCGCTCATGAGTACGTCCTGAACGGGAACAACGGCACCCAGGCTTACCTGGCAGCAGGATACAAATGCACAACCGAGTCAGCCTGGTCGCTGGCTCATCGCATGTTAAGGAACGTCAAGGTAAGGGAGCGGGTGTCACAACTGCAGACCGAGTACCACGAGCAGCTCATGCACACCCGCGAGCAGATGCTCCAGGAGATCGACAGCTGCGCACACTGGGATCCGATCGAGATGTTCGACGAGGACGGCAATCTGCTGCAGCTGCACGAGATGCCACCGACCGCCAGGAAGATGGTGAACAAGATCGAACTGGCCATGGGTGCTGACGACCAGGTGATCGGGATCCTAAAGGTTGAGCACGGTAAGGACAAGCGCGCATACCTGGACATGATGGCCAAGATCCGCAACGAGTACGACCACCACCAGAAGGCCGGTAGTGGCGTGATCATCGTGCAACAATACTGCGAAGCTGACGCACACCTGTAGGTACGCCCAATGGTAGCCGCGGTACATGCCGAAACCCCCACGAAGTTCAACTATGAGCTGACGTCTGACCAGCTGTCAGCGATGCAGAATCTCTCTGCCGATGCCACGCACTGCGCCCTGGGTGGTGGATCCCGATCGGGCAAAACCTTCTTGATCATCCGAGCGATCTTCATGAGAGCCTGCGCAGTACCCAACAGCCGGCACCTAATCGCTAGGTACCGATTCAACGTGGCCAAGACTGCGATCGGCCTGGACACTGTTCCCAAGGTTGTACGCCTCTGCTTCCCCGAGCTGCCACCAGCCGAGGAGATGCTCAACAAGACCGACTGGTATTACAAGCTACCGAACGGATCCGAAGTATGGCTTAGTGGCTTGGACGAGGAGAAGCGCGTCGAGAAGGTGCTGGGGCACGAGTACTCGTCGATGTTCTTCAATGAGTGCAGCCAGATACCCTGGAAGTCAGTTGAGACTGCGCTCACCAGGCTGGCACAGAAGACCAGCTACGATGAGCGTGACAAGGACGACAAACTGATCGCGCATCACAAGGGACTCAAGCTGAAGGCTTACTACGACCTTAACCCGCCATCGAAGCGTCACTGGTCATTCATCAGGTTTATCGACAAGAAGGATCCAGAGCCACCACATCGCGCCCTGGCCAATGAGTTCGACTACAACTACCTGACAATGAACCCGCACGGCAACGCGGCCAACTTGGATCCAAAGTACCTCATGCAGCTCGAGGCCCTGGGCGAGGCCGCGAAGAAACGCTTCCTGTATGGCCAGTTCGCTGACGATGCTGAGGGAGCACTATGGACCGAGGAGACACTGTCGCAGAACAGAGTGCTCGGCCAGGAAGGTCAGAAGCTGCCCCAGTGGCTTCGCGTTGTTGTTGCCGTGGATCCATCAGGCACCAAGGGAGCAGAAGACAGGCGGTCGGACGAGGTCGGCATCATGGTCCTGGCTCTTGGTGCTGATGGACATGGGTATTTGATTGAGGACCTGACGATCAAGGCTCCACCCGAAGTCTGGGGCAAGGTTGTGGCTGATGCATACGACCGGCACCAGGGTGATCGCATCGTCGGTGAGGTCAACTACGGTGGCGACATGGTGAGAGCTGTCATCCATGCCCAGGACGACAAGCTGCCATATACTGCAGTCACAGCGAGTCGCGGGAAGGAGGTCAGAGCCGAGCCAATCAGTGCGCTGTATGACCAGGGCAAGATCCACCACATCGGCTATTTCCCCGAGCTGGAAGAACAAATGATGGGCATGTTAGTATCTGGCTACGTTGGGCTTAGATCACCCGACAGATGTGACGCCCTGGTCTGGGGATTCACCGAGTTGTTCCCGAAGATGGTCAAGAAGGATCACGGCCCGAGCATCCCGCCACAGATCAATGTGGCACCCAGGTCAGCCAGGTCACACCAGTACGCACAGAACCAGAACGTTAAGGTCAACACCCAGGGTGGTGCCACCAAACGCAGAATCCGGAGAAAGATATGAAGTATTTCCGCAGGGTCGGCACCACTTTCAATACCGAACCAATCCGCAAGGAGCTGAAGAGTCAGCCACTACTCTGGGGTAAATCGCCCAGGGTGATGTTCCCAGGATCCCCGCATGCCGATACCGAGGACATCATCTTACGTGGTCCAACAGGATTCGAGTACAAGACTATCGAGGAGCTGCACGTTGAGCTGGCCTGCGATGACTACCCTGCCGGCGAGCTGATGAAGCAGACGATGCGGATCGCGCACAACCTGGCCTGGCTGCTGTCACCCGAGGAGATGCGCCACCTGGATTCACCGCTGCGCTTGGGCCGCGTCATCATGACTAAGCTGTCACCAGGCAAGACTATCCACCCGCACCGCGATGAAGGCCCAGTGCCTGAGTTCTACAGGCGCCTCCACCT
>JAQYWA010000255.1 GCA_030145265.1 Desulfuromonas sp.
CCAGACGGCCTTCGAGCTGTTCAAATCCCATCGCTACGAATGACCGATGAATAAATGTTTGTGTTTAAAATTCTGGCTGTTGCACGCCCTGCTGCCGTTTACCCTGTTCGTGCTGCTGGCCGGGTTGTTCGAGGCAACCGATTGGGATCTGCGTTTTACCGCTCCCTTTTATGATCCGATGCTGCAGGTTTGGCCCTATAAACACAGCTGGTGGGCCAGCGGCCTGATTCACACCGGAGGCAAATACCTGGTACTGCTGGTCGGGCTGTGCGCACTGGCCGCCTGGGGGGGCTCCTTTGCTTTTCACAGATGGCGCCCTTGGCGGCGGATGGCACTCTTTTTGTGCCTGAGTATCGGCTTGGGAACCGGTCTGGTTGCGCTGGGTAAGCAGACGACCAACCGCCACTGTCCATGGGATTACGACCTGTACGGCGGCGACGTTCCTTACGTGCAATTGTTTGAGTCACCTCCCGCCGGGTGCAAAGAGGGGAAATGTTTTCCCGCCGGTCATGCCGCAGGCGGGTTTTCACTGATGAGCCTTTATTTCGTCTTCTATTATCGGCGGCGCCTGGCTTTGGCAGGATTGGCGATAGGATTAGCTCTGGGAGTGTTGTTCGCATTCGGCCAAGTGGCGAGAGGGGCACATTTTGTTTCGCACAACATCTGGACTGCGGCGATCTGCTGGCTGGTCAGTCTAATCCTGTACGTGTTTTTGTTTCGAGGTCGTTTAGTTCCGGTGGTGGATGCCGACAGTAGAGAGGTCTTTTGATGATAGTCATGTTCCGTCGAATTTGCCGATTTTTCCCTCCTGAGGCCCACTTTGTAGCTGGTGTCTATGTTTTGCTGCTGGGAATTTTTGCGGCCCTGCGGCTGTTGCTGCTGCTGCGCAATGCCAATTTCTCCCACCATGTGGAGAATGGGGTGCTGCTACAAAGCTTTCTGGTCGGTCTTCGTTTCGATCTGGCCGTCAGTTCATACCTGATGATCCCCTTCTTCCTGCTGCTGATTCTGTTGCCGGGGCGTTTCCGGCAGGCCATGCTTGGCGGCTTCGCCCTGCTGGCCGGAGGTTTGATCTTCCTGGGGGTGGCCGAGGCCGAATTTTACGGCGAGTTTGAGAGTCGGTTCAATTCGCTGGTCTTCGAATATGTGGGACATCCGAAAATCGTTATCGGGATGATATGGGACGGATATCCCGTGGTCAGGTACACACTGATCTGGCTGGCGCTGACCCTGTTGTTTCTGGCCGGGCTGCGTTGGCTGTATCGGCGCAGCCTCGCTGATGCCCAGCCTGTTTCCTGCCCCCGTGGGTCAATGCTCAGGGTGATGGGGGGGACGGTTGCCCTGGCCCTGATGGTTTTCGCTTCTCGCGGCGGGGTCGGGCATGAACCGCTGCGTTGGGGGGACGCCTTTTTCTCCGAGTCGACCTTTGCCAATCACCTGGCGCTGAACGGGCTCTTTACTCTAGGCCGCAGCGGATGGGACAAAATCTACAGTAAACAGGCCTTCTGGACTGAGTCGATGGCGCCTGAGGCGGCGCTGAAAACCAGCCTCGATATGCTGAGCCTGTCCAGCGAGACCTCCCTTGGTGAACCGGGGCACCCGCTGCTGCGAAGCGAAAGCTCGTCGGCTCCCCTGTTGCCGATGAATAATCTGCAGGCCGGGCGGCCGATGAATGTGGTCGTCATCCTCATGGAGAGTTTTTCCGCCCGTTTCGTCGGTGCTCTCGGGGCCCCTTCGGCGCTGACCCCCGAATTCGACCGGCTGTCGGAGCGGGGTATCCTGTTTGAGCGGGCTTTTTCCAATGGCACCCACACCCACCAGGGGGTCTATGCGACCTTGACCTCATTTCCCAACCTGCCCGGCTATGAATACCTGATGAAGATGATGGAGGCCAACCAGGAATTTTCCGGCCTGCCGACATTGCTGCATCGCCACGATTACCAGTCGCTGTTTCTGTATAACGGTTTATTCTCCTGGGACAACAAGGAAGGCTTCTTTCGCCAGCACGGCATGGATCGTTTTATCGGCACCAACGACTACGTCAACCCCACCTTCGTTGACCCGGTCTGGGGGGTTTCTGACTACGATGTTTTCACTCGTGCCAACCGGGAGTTTAAGGATATGGCAGAAAAGGGTCCGTTTTTTTCCAGTATCCTGACCCTTTCCAACCATGCCCCGTTCAATCTGCCTGAGCCGCTACCCTTCGAGCGGATTCGTACCGGCGATGCCTATGAGGGGCGCTATAACGGTATGCGTTACGCCGACTGGGCGCTGGGCGAGTTTTTCCGTATGGCGCAGCAGGAGGATTATTTCAACGACACCCTGTTTGTTATTACTGGCGATCACGGTTTCGGCTCGCCTCCGATGATTACCCCGATGATGCTTTCCCGCTTCCATGTCCCGCTTCTTTTTTATGCCCCTGGACTGCTGGGAGACCATGCCGAGCGGCGGCAGACAGTGGCCAGTCAGGTCGATATTGGTCCGAGCGTTCTTGGCCTGCTTGGCATGAACGATCCACACCAGGGGTGGGGCCGCAACCTTTTCTCGCCGACGTTGAAAGATGAGGGTTTTGCCTTGATAAAACCATCCGGCGGCGAGGAGCAGGTGGCGCTGATCGAGGGGGACCGTCTGTTGCTGGTCGCACCGAAGGAACAGCCGAGATTGTATCGCTATAACCTTGGCTTTCCTGCCGCCAGTACCGGTGACCTGGCCCGGGATGAAAAAGAGCAGGTCCGGGAAATGGAAAATCGCTTGCTGGCTTATGTAGAGACAGGTATTCTTGCTTTGCGAGGCCGTCGTCTCGGGGTGCCCGATGATGATGCGGTTCTGGTCGTGCGGCAAATCGGCAGTCGTATGGCTCACCATCAGAAGGGAAAAGCGAGCGAACCATGGTCGAATCAGGAAGAATCCCCCGCCGTATCAAACTGATTGCCAACCCGGTTGCCGGCGGCGATGCCGCCGCCAAAATCCGCCAGGCCGAACTCTGCCTGGCGGAACAGGGAGCCCGGGTCGAACTATTTCTGACCACTGCCCGGGGTGACGCCGCTCGCGCAGCGGCTGAAGCGAAAATCGCTGGCTTTGACCTGATCGTCGCCGCCGGCGGCGACGGCACCCTTAACGAGGTCATCAACGGACTGGCGCCGTCGAGTATCCCTCTGGCCTTTGTTCCGCTGGGAACAACCAATGTTTTTGCTCTCGAGGTGGACATCCCCTTTGACATCGCCGCGGCCTGTCGGATCGCCCTGAACGGGGAGCCGACCTCGATCTGCCTGGGGCAGGCCGGCGATGCCCGGTTTTTGCTCATGGCCAGCGCCGGTTTTGATGCCGAGGTGGTGCAGCGGGTCGATCTGCAACTTAAGCGTCGCCTGGGCAAACTGGCCTATCTGGTCAGTGCTCTTAAAGTCTTTTTTGAGCATTCCCCGATGCCCCTTGAAGTCGTTCTCGAAGATGGGTCGCAGCGAACAGGGTACGGCCTGATTGTCGGCAACGGCCGTCTGTACGGCGGGCGTTTTTCCGTTACTCCCGGCGCCGTGCTGACCGAAGACCAGTTCGAGGTTTGCCTGCTGCAGCGATCCGGGCGCCTGGCAATGCTCCACTGCTTGTTA
>JAQYWA010000256.1 GCA_030145265.1 Desulfuromonas sp.
ACATCCTGGTTGAACATATGCGTGAATTTCCTTTGCGTACCGGGACCATGTCGCCCCGAAATTAAGCCTGCTCCATACTGCAGCGGAGGGGAAACCCCTCGTCCCGAGCCAAAGCGTGTACCCGGTCGATCTTGGTCTCGGCAATTTCATGGGAATAGACCCCGCACATACCCAATCCCTTAAAATGGATATTCAGCATGATGCGGTTGGCATCGGTCGGTGACTGGTGAAAAACAGTTTCAAGCACCTCCACCACAAAATCCATGGAAGTAAAGTCATCATTGTGCATCAGGACCCGAAAAAGCGGGGGCGTCGCTGTCTTGCTGCGGCTCTCTTCCGCCGCTCGGGTTCCTCCTGTGGGGGCTTGATCGGTCACTGCGCTACTCTCCCTTACGGTGTCTAGTCTTTGAATTCTAACATAACTGCCTGACAACTTCCAACGCCAGACTTTTCCGGCAGGAGGACGAAAAAACTTCATCTCTCATCCTCTTGTGGTATAGTCCAACGAAAGAGCAAAAGCCTGCCATTTCAGGTTGATACACCCAGCCAGGATGATATGCACACAAACCCGACAAGAGGGTAACAGCAAAAAGCGCCACGGGCCTAAACGCTTACCGAAAAAGATAATTTCGACCGACACCGATGGAGGCCGCTGCCTGCAGCGGGCCAAAGACCAACCGATTGCCGCAACAAACAAGATCAATGGTGAGGGGAACTTGAACGACGCCTACTTCCGGCTCAAGGAAAGCGAAAAGCGCTACCGGGACCTCTACCACAAAACCCCGGTCATGCTTCATTCCATCGACTCCAACGGGTGCCTGCTCACGGTCAGCAACCTGTGGCTGGAAACCCTCGGCTATCACCGCGTCGAGGTCATCGGCCGCCGCCTCTCCGAGTTCATGAGCCGCCGTTCGCGGCAACTGGTCGAAGACGTCCACCTGCCGGAATTCTTCAAAACCGGCGACGTCCGAAACGTCGCCTACCAGATGATCGCCAAGGACGGCAGGACCATCGACGTGCTTCTTTCCGCCGTTGCCGAGCGGGACAGTCAGGGGGCAATCAGCAGCAGCCTCGCTGTGCTGATTGACGTCACCGAGCGCAAACAGGCCGAAGACAAGGTTCACCGACTGGCCTATTACGACACCCTCACCGGCCTACCCAACCGCACCATGTTTCAGGACCGGCTGGATCGCGAACTGGTCCGCGCCCAGCGCGAAGGCAATACCCTCGAAGTCATGTTTCTCGACCTCGATCAGTTCAAGGGGATCAACGACACCCTCGGCCATGCGGCCGGCGACGCCCTCTTACAATCCATCGCCGGGCGCCTGCAGAAATGCCTGCGCGACGTCGATACGGTAGCCCGGTTCGGCGGCGACGAATTCGTCATCCTGCTGGTCGGCCTGGGCGAAACACAGGATCCCTCGGTTTTCGCCCGCCGTATTCTCGACGCCATCGCCAGACCGGTCACCATCGACGGCAAAGAGCTCTTCACCACCGCCAGCATCGGCATCGCCATCTACCCCACCGACGGCACGGACGCCGAAAGCATGTTGCGCGAGGCGGATATCGCCATGTATGAAGCCAAAGAGCGTGGTCGCAACACCTACCAGTTCTTCTCTGCCGAACTGAACAGCAGGACGCTGGAACGGTTACAGCTCGAGACCTCCCTGCGTCAGGCCCTGACACGCAAGGAGCTGTTCCTTGCCTACCAACCCCAGCTCGATCTCGACAGCGGAGAAATCATCGGCATCGAGGCTCTGCTGCGCTGGTGTCACCCGGAGAAGGGTCTGGTGCCACCCGAATACTTCATCCCGGTCGCCGAGGAAACCGGGTTGATCATCCCCATCGGCGAATTCGTACTGCGCACCGCCTGCACCCAAGCCAAATCCTGGCAAACTCTGGGGCTGCCACCGGTGCGGATTGCGGTAAACGTTTCGGCACGGCAGTTCAAGCAGCACGATTTCGTCGACCGGGTCGAGGCCATTCTCAGTGAAACCGGCCTTCCGCCCGACCTGCTCGAGCTTGAACTGACTGAAAGCACGGTTATGGAGAACGTCCAGAGTACCATCATGACCCTGACCGACCTGAAGATTCGCGGCTTGCGCCTGGCCATCGACGATTTCGGCACCGGCCATTCATCGCTGGTCTACCTGAAGCACTTTCCCATCGACCGCATCAAGATCGCCCAGGAGTTCGTCCGCGACATCCCCAGGGACCCGGACAACGAAGCCATCATCGCCGCCATCATCGCCATGGCCGCAAGCCTCAATCTTAAGGTCATCGCCGAAGGTGTCGAAAACAAGGAACAGCTCTCCTTCCTTCGCAACCGCCGCTGCAACGAAATGCAGGGTTTTTATTTCGCCCGCCCCCTCACCCCGGACCATCTCGCCGAACTGCTCACCCGCAAAGCCTCACAGCCAGCCGCCTGCCTGTTCAGCGGCGGCTCCGTACATTAGAACAACTTTCGACACATAGCCCTGCCCTTCGCACTCAAGTCCACGGAAAAATGGCCTCGAATAGCCAATTTTCCGTTTCGGCCCGTCAGGCCCGACAACCTTCTAGAGCCGCTGCAGAAACCCGAGCAACCCCTTATTGAAGGCATCGGCCTGCTCCAGGTTGACCATGTGCCCACCGCCGTCAATCATGCACAGTTCGGCGCCGGCAACGTGCTCTGCCAGATAGGCCGATTTATCCGGCGGAATCGCCTTGTCGTCGCGGGCACCGATTACCAGTGCCGGCAGCTTCAGGGTCGGCAGTAGCGGGTCCGAATCGACCCGATCACGAATCGCCTGCAGTCCCAGCACCAACCCGGCAGGATCGCTTGCCGTCATCCAGCCGCGCACCTCTTCCACCAGTTGCGGACGCCCAGCGGCGGTCTGATCGGTAAACAGCAGGGGGGTAAAGGCCGCCGCAACCGCCCCGGGATTGCCCGCTTCGATCTCGCCGATCAGGTAGTTGCGCTTGCCGCGTCCGGTTTCGTCATCGGCATCGCTGCGGGTCACAATAAAGCAAGCGGCACTGATTCGTTGCGGATACCGCGCCAGCAAGTTGAGTAACACGTACCCCCCCATCGACATTCCACCCGCGACTACCCGGTCTACCCCAAGGTGATCCATCAGGGCAACCAGATCATCGGCGAACAGATCCATCGATCCGGGCCGCTCCCCCGCTTCGCTCTCACCGTAACCACGCAGGTCCGGAACCACCACGCGGAAGCCGGCCGCGGACAAGGCCTGTGCCTGCAGCTGCCACATGCGCCGGCAAAGAGGAAAACCGTGAATAAGCAGGACGGCGGGACCGCTCCCCACAACATCGTAGGCCATACGAATACCATTGATTTCTGCGTTCATTGCACCTCCTCGTTACCCATGTTCAATAAAAGACTCCACTGAGCAACTCAACATTGATGCTTTCGCAAAAAATCTTGAGCTGGCTAAGTAAAATTTCAATCTCCAAGGCCTAGCAGTTTGTCGGACTTGACCAGTACCAGTGGATCATGCCCGATGACTTTGAACCGTTGATGTTGAAAACAGCAAAGATGTCTCTTTTTTTGTCCCTACGGGCAATTTCTGCGCTGTTCTAACACCAAAAAAAAAGATGT
>JAQYWA010000257.1 GCA_030145265.1 Desulfuromonas sp.
GGGATGAACGGCGCCGGCATGGAAAATTCGTTGATGCCCATGCCGTACAGTACCAGGAAATTCATCGGGTCGGAGGCCATTTCGCCACACAGGCACAACCCTTTTTCCTGTTCCCTGGCGGTTTTTGCAACATGGTTGAGCACCTGCAGGATGGCGGGGTGCAGCGGGTCGTAGTATTTGTTGACCAAGGGATTGTTGCGGTCGGCAGCCAGCATGTACTGGATCAGGTCGTTGGTTCCCAGGGCAAAGAAATCGACCTCCCTGGCCAGTTGCGGTGCCAGCGTGACGGCGGACGGGACTTCGATCATGACCCCGATCGGCATTGATTGGGCAAAGGGAATGTTTTCTTTGCGCAGAGCCGCGCTGGCTTCCTTGATAACTTCCTTGCAGGCACGGACCTCTTCCAGTCCGGAAATCATCGGAAACAGCAGCTTGACCGGGCCGTGTGCGCTGGCCATCAGGATCGCTTCGATCTGGGTGCGAAAAATGTCGAGGTTGTCGAGAGATACCCTGACCGAGCGCCAGCCCATGAAAGGGTTGTCTTCCTTCGGTGGGCTGAAGTAGGGCAGGGCCTTGTCTCCGCCGATGTCCAGGGTGCGGATGGTTACCGGGTAGTCGGGAAAGTTTTCGACCACTTTGCGGTAAAGCTGGTATTGGTCGTCGCGGTCGGGAAAGCTGCCCCTGGTCATGTAGGGGAATTCGGTGCGGTACAGGCCAACGCCTTCGGCACCGTTGCGCAGGGCGATGTCGATGTCGCTTACCAGACCGATATTGGCGCGCAGGGTTATCTTCTGGCCGTCCCTGGTCATTGGCGGCAGGTCGCGAAATTCATCGAGACGGTGCAATTCTCTGCTGGCATCGGCTTCGAGCCGGCGGTATTCCTCGGCGACATGCGTGGGGGGATCAATGTAGAAGCATCCCGAGTTGGCATCGAGAATGACTTGGCATTCCGGGGTGGTCGCCTTGACTGCACCTTTGACCCCTACCAGTGCCGGGATGCCGAGCGACTTGGCCATGATCACCGCATGGGAATTGCGTTCCCCGGCTTCGGTGACGATTCCTTTGATTTTATCGTGGTCGAGACCCGCCATATCCGAGGGGAGAATTTCACGGGCGATCAGTACGCCGGGGGTTTTGAGCTGAAGGGTCGTTTGGTGATTGTCGCTGAGGTTGGCCTGCAGGCGCCGGCCGATATCCTTGATGTCGGCGGCGCGCTCGCGCAGGTACGGGTCTTCCATGTGCTCAAACGCGTCGATGTATTCAGCGACTATTTTTTTAAGAGAGAATGAGACGCTATAGCCGAGGCGAATCTCGTTGCGCAGTTTTTCCATGAAACTGCGGTCTTCCAGGATCATCAGGTGGGAGTGAAAGATCGCGGCATCGTTCTGCGATAGTCGCTCGGCCACCCGTTTTTCCAAAAACAGGGTCTGAATCCGGGTTTTTTCCAGGGTCAGGTCGAGCTTCTGCAGCTCTTTTTCCACATCGACCGGTCCCTCTTCAAGCGCGTCCGCAAATCCGAGGTTGTCGTCCAGCACATGCGCCGGACCGGATGCCAGGCCGGGATAGGCCACTGTGCCGCGCAGGACACTGCTTGTAGGCTCCTGCGGAGGGCGCTCCTTGTCGAGCAGGGTCTGCCGGGTCTTTTCGAGTTCGCGGGCAAAGACGCTTTTTTCTTCTTCGTTTTTGCGGATCGATTCCAGGAGCCGAGCGTTGATGACGATTGAGGATGCCTGGAATGCGATGGTCGACAGGGCGCTCGTATCGTCGGCGCTGAACTTGCGCGCTTCCTTGGTTTGCAGGGTGAGAACCCCGATCGGGGTTTTGCGGTCGAACAGGGGAATGCCCAAAAATGAATGGAAGCGTTCTTCGCGGGTTTCCTTGAAGTAGCGGTAGCGGGGATGTTTTTCCGGCTCCTGGATCGCTACCACCTGACGTTTTTCCGCGGCCAGGCCGGTGAGACCTTCGCCGATTTTCAAGGTGACTTTGCCGATGGCCTTCCGGGAAAGACCTTTGCTGGCGCACAGGCGCAGGGTTTCCTGGTCGTCCTCGAGCAGGTAGATGGAGCAGACCTCGGTTCCCATTCGTTTGGAAACCAGGGTGACGATGTTCTTCAGGGTTTCATCGAGGTCGTGGGACTGGTGGATCAGGGTGCTGATGTCCTCGAGGATGGTGATGCCCAGTCGACTGGTTCCTTTGCCCATCATGGTCAACTCTTTACGGTAATAAATGAGAAGATTATGTTAACTCAAGAATAATAGCGGAAATATCAGGTGATTGCGAACTAAAAAAAAGCGCCGCCCGGGGGAGAGAGGTCCCGGTCGGCGCAAAGGGGTGGGCAGTTTTTCCTTATGTGAAGGATCTGCAAATTTCCCCATCATTACTAGAATAGTGTAGCAATGTCTGTGCCAGTTGGCTCAATTGCGGCAGATGGCTTGAAATGGGGATTTGGCGGGGAGGGCTTTACGTGGAAGTGACCTTAACTGTGTCACTCGTGTCTCAGTTTTGGCGGTGTGGGATTAGGACCATGGATTAAAAGGTTTTCCGGTGTGCCGCTTGTGGCACACCGGTCGCTGCGTGGTGTGTCTTTATTGGCTCACTGTTGAGGCGGGTCCGGGTTTTTGACGCGAAAATCCGTGCCTTGAATGTCATAACGCGTAAGAAGACGATAAAAGGTGCGGCGGGGAATGCCTGCTTTGCGTGCCGCCAGTGACACGTTGCCGCCGGTTTCCTGAAGGTAGCGTTTGATCAGGCTCTTTTCCACCTGGTTCAGATGCTTGTCCCGCTGGGTGCGGAAATTATTTTCGTTGGCAGGGGTCCCTCCGCCAGGGTTTTGCAGGATGAGTTCGCTGAAGACCACCGGCAGGTTTTCGAGGCGGATGATGCTGTCCTGGGTGAGTACTGCGGCCCGTTCCATGATGTTCTGCAGCTCGCGGATGTTGCCGGGCCAGGGGTATTGCAGCATGGCCTTGATGGCACGGTCGTCGATGCCGACGATGGTCTTGTTGACCCGCTTGCTGGCCCGACCGAGAAACATGTGAACCAGTTCCTGGAGTGATTCCAGGCGGCTGCGCAGGGGGGGCATGGTGATGGTAAAAACGTTGAGGCGGTAGAACAGGTCTTCGCGGAACCATCCTTCCTTGACTCCCGTTTCAAGGTTCTTGTTGGTGGCGGCGATCAGCCGGACGTCGACCTTGATCGGTGTGGTCCCGCCGACCGGCTTGATTTCACCGTTGTCGAGCACCCGCAGCAGTTCGGCCTGCAGCTTGGGGGTGATGTCGCCGATTTCGTCGAGAAAGATAGTGCCGCCGTTGGCCGCTTCAAACAGCCCTTTCTTGTCGCTGATTGCGCCGGTGAAGGAGCCCTTCTTGTGGCCGAACAGTTCGCTTTCGATCAGGCTGTCGGTAAGGGTCGTACAGTTTACCGCGACCAGCGGTTTGTCGGATCGCTGGCTTCTCTGGTGAATGGCGCGGGCGGTGAGTTCCTTGCCGGTGCCGCTTTCGCCGCGGATCAATACGGTGGTCGGGGTCGGTCCGACCTGGCCGATCAGGTTGAGCACCTCGAGGGTGCGGGTGTCGCGGCCGAGGATCTCGGT
>JAQYWA010000258.1 GCA_030145265.1 Desulfuromonas sp.
CAATTCGAAGCGATTGAATGCCAGCATGGCGGCTATTGGCGGCATGATTTCATCGATCATGCCTACCTCTATAATCTCTATTTTCCGCCAGAGCGTTTCTTCCAGCAGTTGACCAGCCAAATCCATGAATTAGTGCTGAACTATCCGGTCGCGCAGAATGTTTTGGCTGGATTAGTTGGCACCCTGATCGATCAACCGCCGGAACGGATTGTGGTCGGCAATGGCGCGGCTGAGCTAATCAAGATCGTTTCCGGTCATCTCGCCAAGAAGCTGATTATTCCGGTGCCGTCGTTCAACGAATACGCCAATGCCGCCCCGACAGAAAACGTCATTGAGTTCGCCCTCGATGCTCCTTCCTTCCAGCTCGATGTCGATAAGTTTGCGGCAGAGGCTATCCGCAACAAAGCCGATGTGGCGGTGGTGGTGTCGCCGAACAATCCGACCTCACTGCTGGTGCCAAAAGTCGACCTGCTCCGCCTGCTGGAGAAACTGGCCGCGCACAACTGCATGCTCATCGTCGATGAATCTTTCATCGATTTCGCTCGGGATCGTGACCAAGAAACCCTTGAAGGGGATATCGCCAAATACTCTAATCTGGCGATCTTCAAGAGCATGAGCAAAGCTTACGGTATCTGCGGTCTGCGCATCGGTTATATGCTGACGGCCAACGCGCTCTTTGCCGAGCAGGTTCGTCAAGGGCTGCATATCTGGAACCTCAACGGCTTTGCGGAAACCTTTCTGGTGCATGCCCCTGAATACCAGCAAGAGTTCCTGGCCAGTTGCGATCGGGTCCGGGCGGATCGAGATCAATTCTATCAGGATCTCTCTGCCATCAATGGACTGACGGTCTATCGGCCTGATGCCAACTATATCTTCTGCCGGCTTCCCGATCAGGCGCCTTCCGGGCCCGAGGTGGCCCGCAGACTCTTTGTACAGCACAATATCTACATCAAGCACTGCCAGGGCAAGACCATGCCGGAACCTGACCGTTACATCCGCATTGCCAGCCGCACCCAGGCCGAAAACAGAATTGTCGCTGAAGCGTTGGGTGGCATTTTCGGGGCGGAGAAAACTTCTTGAGTGAATTTCCAAAAACTCCCAGGCCAATCCTTTGCTACGCGATGGACCTGCCGAACCTCTGTTCGTTGGCCGGACTCCTTTGCGCAATACTCGGCATCTATTTCGCTTTTCTGGGTAATTTCCCAGCCGCCATGATCGGCTTGATCTGGGCGGTCTTCTTTGATTGGAGCGATGGTATTATCGCTCGTCGGATGAAAGGGAGAACCAAAGAACAGGGGGAGTTTGGCGCCCAGCTCGACTCGCTGATCGACATTGTCAGCTTCGGTGTCTTTCCCGCAGTGATCCTGCTCAGTTATGGCCATTTCAGCCCTTGGTACATCCCCGGAGCCTTTGTCATTATCGCAACTGGGGTGATCCGCCTGAGTTATTTTAATGTCTTCGGCCTAGTGGATAAATCTACCTATTGGGGTTTGGCGCTCGACAACAATGTCATTATCCTGGCTTTTCTGTTCCTCTTTGACGGTCTGATCAGTCCTACGGTTTTCGGACCTGCTCTCTACGCGTTGATGATGGCTTTATCCGCTCTCAACGTTGCGCCGATTAAGACCCCTAAATTTGCCGGACGCTGGTATTACGCCATCACCGGTTACACACTGATGCTGACGCTGGTCTATGGCTGGAAATTGCTCTGCCCGGCTGTTTAAAGGACATCTTTTTTACTACCATTCCAGGGAGTCCAACGTGACAGACCTTCTATCGATAAGAATTGCTATTTCAGACAACAAAGACGACTTGGTCGTTTATGCCTCCGATAATTTTTCTCAGTTTCCTCGCCGTGATGCCGCAGTCACTTCAAAATGTGACCGTGCCCTTGCCTCGGCAAGTGCCGATGACCTGGTGGTTTTGCGTGGCGAGTTGGATCAGGATTATCACCGCTGGCTGCGCTCCCATAGCTTGGGATCAGACCATGTCGTTGCCTATAACATGCCCCCCTGCGGTGAGACCCTCTCGGAACTGATTGCGGCAAATCCGGAACCGGTTATAAAGATGATCCGTGAGATCGGCAGAAAGCCGGTCTACGCCCCCTGGTTTTCGACGCAAATGGAAGCTGTAGCGGCCAAGGCCCTTGGAGCTGAGCTGTTCGGCGCGACCGAATCCGATACCCTGAAACATAACGACAAGGCGACCTTCAAGGCATTGTGCCAGAGATTGGAAGTGCCGGTCGTAGATGGGGTTGCCTTTGAGATGCAACCAGAAGATAGCGACAACTTCGAGCAGATGAAGAGTCTGGTTGAACGCTACCGGTCTGCCCACGACACCGTCATCATCCGTGGGACTCTGGGCGAGGCGGGCATGTCGTTGTACAAGACCACAGGAAGTGACCTTCCCGAGCTCTATCAAACCATTGCTGAGAGCGGCGAAAAGGTCGTGCTCATTGAACCCTTCTTGAATGTCAGCTCCACCCCGAATGATCAATGGGTTGTTGGTCTGGACGGAAGGGTCACCCATATCGGCATGATTGAGCAGCTCTGCGAGCAGGGGATGGTTCATGTCGGCAGCCTCAAGGGACAAGGGCCTTCATCGCAGGTCGTCGAAGCAATTACGCAAACATCGCTGAAACTTGTAACCGAGATGGCCGAATCGGGATATCGAGGGGTAACCGGTTTCGATTATATCGTCACCGATGAAGGGATCTTCCCGGTTGAGAATAATGCCCGTTTTAATGGCTCATCCTTTGTGCACATGATCCTGCATAACATTGAAGAGGTGATGGGGCCCGTTCCTGTCTGGAAATTTATTAAGATCAAGACGGCACCCTGCACCTTCATCGAATTGAGCAAACGGATCGACTCAGTCCTTTACGACGGCATCAAATCGAATTCGGTGTTTCCATTCAGTTGTGAAGATTTATCACGCACCGGAAACTTTGCCGTGATTCTCTTGGCCGAAGATATGGATCAGCTTCACCTGCTTGAGGCGTCATTGAATGAGTTAGGGGTCCGGAGGGGTTAGGCGAGTATCTAGGAGGCGGTCGGACTTGACGGGCCGAAACGAAAAATCGGATGGTTGAGACCAGATTTTCGAGAAGTTGAGAGCGAATAGCTGGGCTATTTGTCGAAACTCGTCGGATATATGGGCCGATCAGTCGATTTTGCAGTCGGTTTATGTGAAGTCCGACAGTCTCCTAGAACCTTCCGGTTCAACACTTAAGTGGATAGATAAAAAAAGAGCCTCCAGGTCATTGCGACCTGGAGGCTCTTGCTGTTTCAATATTCGGTGGAGATGGGTACGCCTGGGGTCAAAGTTGCAAACACCCTGCCCCCACCCCGCCGGGTCCCTTCTCTATTCTCCAGAGGAGGTCTACCATCGGAATTAGCAGATGGCGGACCCTATCACTTTTCTTGTTTTTCACATCCCCATCCCCCGATACGCTCCTACAGGGCGACGGCCAGACGTTCGCTCACCAGCGCCATTTCGGCCTGGGCTTGCGACTCATCCCAGCCCAGCTCATCGGCCATCAGCTCGACCACCCGCCGGGCGACGGACTGGGTCGCGGCCGTGTCG
>JAQYWA010000008.1 GCA_030145265.1 Desulfuromonas sp.
CTTTTTCTTTAGAGTCGGTTTGCGCTTAGAAGGAAGGGAGTTCGATTGTGGCGATGGTCCCCTCGTTCGGGGTGCTTTCGAGCAGCAGTCGGCCGTCGTGGCTGTGGATAAACTGGCGGGCGTAAAAGAGCCCCAGGCCGAACCCGCGGACCTGGCCGGTGTGGTCCGGGTCGATCTGGTAGAATTTTTCGAAAACTTTGGGCAGCTCGTCCGGGGGAATCCCCTGGCCGGTGTCTTTGATGATCAGGCGCACGGCTTTGTCAGTCACTTCGCCTATCAGGTTGATCGTGCCATCCTTGTGGGTGAACTTGATGGCATTCTCCAGGATCGCCCGCAGGGCGAAGCTGATTCGCTTGCGGTCGAGAGGCATCTCGGGAAAATCATCGTCGAACGATGAAGTCAACTTTATCCCCTTGTTGAGGGCAGAATACTGGAGGTCGCCCGCCACGCTCTGGGCGATGTCTCGCAGGTTACAGGGCGAGAGTTCGGGTGGTCCTTCGCGCAGGATGACCTCGCTGTAAAGAAGCAAGTCCTTGATCAGGTAGCCGAGGTATTTCGACTCATCCAGAATCATCGCCAGGGTCTGCTGATACGTGGGGTCGTTGGGGTCGCCGAAGCCCCTGGACAGGTTCTGGATGAAGAGGGAAATGGCGGTGATCGGGGTTTTCAGTTTGTGGGAAACCAGGCCAAGAAACTCTGACTTGAGCTTGTCAAGACGCTTGAGGTGCAGCAATTCTTCTTTGAGGTTCTTTTTTTCCAGCACCTTGTCGATGGTGGTTTTAAGCTGCAGCAGGTTGATCGGTTTGGAAATGAAGTCGTCGGCGTCGGCTTTGAGGGCTCGCAGGATGACATCCTTGTCGGCATAACCGGTCATGATGACGACGACTTGGTTCGGGGTCCTGTCTTTGACCGTTTTGAGCATGTCGAGGCCGTTGACCCGCGGCATCATGACGTCGGCCAGTACCACGTCGACCCGTTCGTGGTCGAGGATGCTGAGCGCCTGCTCGCCGTCTTCGGCCTGGATAATCCGGTAGCCCTTGAGGGCTCTGGCACAGAGGTCGCGGATGACCGGCTCGTCATCGACAATCAGGATGGTTCGTCCTTCCAGCTGTTGCTGCAATTGCGACTGGTTTTCCACCTTGAGTTTCACTGGCATCCCTCGTGGGTTGTTGCAATAAAAATCCGGTCTGGGGCTCAATTACCCTGCAGGGTTGCGCAGATCACATCTTTGGCGCCGCCAAGGGCCGCGGCGAGATTTTCCGGCTGGCTGCCGCCGGCCTGGGCCAGGTCGGGGCGGCCACCACCCTTGCCTCCCACCTGCTCGGCGAGCACGCGGATGATCTTCCCGGCGTGCAGGCATTCGGTGAGATCTTTGGTGACGGCGACCAGCAGGCTGGCCTTGTCGTCGGCCTTGCAGCCGAGCACCACCACTCCCGATTGCAGCCGGTCGCGGAGCTGGTCGGCCATTTCCCGCAGCCCCTTGGCGTCGCTGCCGGAAATTTCTACTGCGAGCAGCTTGACCCCGCCAGCGTCCTGTACTTGGTTGAGAAGTTCACCGGCCTGGCCGGCATTCAGCCGTCCCTGCAGCATTTCGATTTCGCGCTCCAGTTCTTTTTGTCGCTCGAGCAGCTTCTGCAAGCGGGTCTGCAGTTGGGGTCGGTCGCTTTTGAGCAGGGCGGACATCTGGTCCATGACCTTTTCTTCGCTCTGGACGATGTCCAACGCCCGCGCCCCGGTGGCGGCCTCGATGCGGCGCACGCCGGCAGCGATGCCGGTCTCCTGCCGGATCTTGAACAGGCCAATGTCGCCAGCGGCTTTGGCGTGGGTGCCGCCGCACAGCTCCATGCTGAATTCTCCGACCCGCACGACTCGGACTCGGTCGCCGTACTTTTCGCCGAACAGGGCGGTGGCGCCAGCGGCGATCGCTTCATCGTTGTCCATTTCGGCTGTATCGACCGCCTGATTGTCGCGGATGCGGCGGTTGACCTCCGTCTCGACCCGGGCGATTTCATCGGCGGTCATGGCCGAGAAATGGGTGAAGTCGAAGCGCAGCCGGTCGGGAGAGACCAGCGAACCGGCCTGCTTGACGTGGTCGCCAAGCACCTCGATCAGCACCGCTTGCAGGATGTGCGTCGCCGTATGATTGAGGGCGGTGGCCTGGCGGGAGTTCTCGTCCACCTGCAGCTCGGCGGCATCCCCTTTGCGCAGGGTGCCATTGCTAACTTTGACCAGGTGCACCGGCAACTCTGGCAGCGGCTTGCGGGTCTCGATGACGTCGAGTTCAGCGTCGGCAGTGAGGATTCGGCCGCGGTCGCCGGCCTGACCGCCCGATTCGCCGTAGAAAGGGGTCTGGTTGGTGATGACTTCGACCTGGTCGCCGGCCTCGGCCTGTTCGACCGGCTGGCCGTCCTTGATGATCGCGGTGATCGTGCCATGACCGGAGGGGGCGTGATAGCCGGTGAATTCGCACTGCAGGCCGGCTTCAAGGAGCTTGCGGTAGACTGCCGCTACGGCTTCTTCGCCGGAGCCTTTCCAGTTTTCCCGGGCCTTTTTACGCTGCTGATCCATACAGGCGTCGAAGCCGGCTTCGTCGAGGGTGTAGCCGTCCTTCTCGACGATGTCGGCGGTCAGGTCGACCGGGAAGCCGAAGGTGTCGTACAGGCGGAAGACCACGTCGCCGGGGATGACGGTCTGCTGTTTCGCTTTCAGCTTGGCGATTTCTTCGGAAAGGATGCGCAGGCCGTTGTCGAGGGTCTGGATGAAGCGTTCTTCCTCGTTGCGCACCACCTTGGCGACGAAATCCTTGCGCTTGGCCTCCTCCGGGAAGGCATCCGCCATCGATTCAAGAACGAAGACGGCGGCCTGGAACAGGACCGGGTCTTCGCAGCCGATCATCTTGGCGTGCCGCATGGCCCGGCGCATGATCCGGCGCAGCACGTAGCCGCGCCCTTCGTTGGAGGGGAGGACGCCGTCGGCGATGAGGAAGGCGGTGGCCCGGCTGTGGTCGGCGATGACCCGCATCGATACGTCGTGATCGCTGTTGTCGCCGTAGCGCTTGCCGGAGAGTTGCTCGATGTAGCTGATGATGCCGCGAATCAGGTCGGTGTCGTAGTTGGACTTGACTCCCTGCATGACCGTGCAGATCCGTTCCAGGCCCATGCCGGTGTCGACCGCCGGTTTCGGCAGCGGGGTCAGGGTGCCGTCGGCGCTGCGGTCGTACTGCATGAAGACGTTGTTCCAGATCTCCATGTAGCGGTCACAGTCGCAGCCGACTGTGCAGTCGGGCTTGCCACAGCCGACCTCGGGGCCGTTGTCCCAGAAGATTTCGGTGCAGGGGCCGCAGGGGCCGGTGTCGCCCATCGACCAGAAATTGTCCTGTTCGCCGAAACGGTAAATCCGCTCGCGGGGGACGCCTTCCTGCTCATGCCAGATGTCCGCTGCTTCTTCGTCGTCGGTGAACACGGTGACGTAGAGGTGGTTTTTGTCGAGCTTGAGGTCTTCGGTGAGGAATTCCCAGGCGAAGGCGATCGCCTCTTTTTTGAAATAGTCGCCGAAGGAGAAGTTGCCGAGCATTTCGAAAAAGGTGTGGTGGCGGGCGGTACGACCGACATTCTCCAGGTCGTTGTGCTTGCCGCCGGCGCGCACGCACTTCTGCGATGAGGTGGCGCGCACGTAATCGCGTTTTTCATTGCCCAGAAAGCAGTCCTTGAACTGGTTCATTCCGGCATTGGTGAAGAGCAGGGTCGGGTCGTTGTGAGGGACCAACGGCGAGGATGTGATCACGGTGTGGCCGCGTTGGGCGAAATAGTTCAGGAAACGGGAGCGGAGTTCTTTGCCGGAAATCATGGTTTGCCTACTTACCTCTCTTCTTTTAATAATGCCAGAACCCGGGACAGTGAGAACCCGCGGCGCATGAAATATTGAATGACCCGCCGGCGTTGCCGGTCATCGGCCTCGGTGTAGCTGAAAGCGGCAAAGCGTCTTTGCCGTAGGTCGGCCAGCACCTGGTCTTGATCGATCTCACCAGCCGCTTCAGCAGCGGCGGCCCGGGCCGTCTGTTCGTCGAGGCCCTGCTGTTTAAGCTCGGCCAGCAACCGGCTGCCGACGGCGCGACCGCTGGTCATCAGGCCTTTCGCCCGCTGCCGGGCGAACCGGGTGTCGTCGAGGTAGCCGAGCTCCCGGCAACGCCGCAGGGTAGCCGCAATGGCTGCTTCGTCATACCCCTTGCGGCGCAGGCGACCGGCCAGGTCCTGTTCGCTTCGATCCCGTAGGGCGAGCAGCCGCAAGGCGGCGGCCAGGGGCTTATCGGCGGTCAATTTGGATGTCTTCGTCTTCGTCCTTTTCGGGGGCTCCGGTTTTTCCGAAATCGTCCCAACTCAGGTCGGAGGACGATGAAATCCCTGAGAACTTGAGTTTGAAGTCGTCGGGGTTGGAGCACTGGCGTAGCGCTTCGTCAAAGGTGATGTGCTCATTTTTGACCAGCCCCATCAGCGACTGGTCGAAGGTCTGCATACCATAGGAGACGTATCCCTGCTGGATGGCATCCTTCAGCATCTTGGTCTTTTCTTTGTCGTCGATCATCTCACGGGTGCGGGCGGTCGACACCATGACCTCGATGGCCGGCACCCGGCCCTTGCCGTCGGCGCGGGGAACCAGCCGTTGTGATACGATCCCCTTGATGACCCCGGCCAGCTGTAGTCGGACCTGGCGCTGTTGGAACGGAGGGAAGACCGAGATGATGCGGTTGATGGTTTCGGATGCGTCGATAGTGTGTAGAGTCGACAGGACCAGGTGGCCGGTTTCGGCAGCGGTCAGGGCGGTCTCGATGGTCTCGTAGTCACGCATCTCGCCGACCAGGATGACGTCGGGATCCTGACGCAGGGCGCTTTTCATGGCGATGTCGAAGCCTTCGGTGTCGAAGCCGACCTCACGCTGGTTGATGATGCAGTTTTTGTCCTTGTGCAGGTATTCGATCGGGTCTTCGATGGTGACGATGTGGCCGGTGCGGTTGTTGTTGATGTAGTCGATCATCGCTGCCAGGGTGGTTGATTTGCCCGAACCGGTGGCGCCGGTGACCAGAACCAGGCCGCGCTGTTCCGAAGCGATCTTTTTCAGCACCGGCGGCAGGGTCAGCTCATCCAGGCTTTTGATTTCAAAGGGGATGAAACGTAGCACCATGGAGATCGAGCCGCGCTGGGAAAAGACGTTGACGCGGAAGCGTCCGAGCCCCGGGACGCCGTAGGCCAAGTCGACCTCATGCACATCCTCAAACTTCTGGCGCTGGCGGTCGTTCATGATGGAAAAGGCCATCTTGCTGAGCTCATCGGGGGCCAGTCGGGCGGCCTTGGGATGCGGACGCAGGCTGCCGTCGATGCGATACGTCGGCGGCAGTCCTGCTTTGAGGTGGATATCCGAGGCGCGGGCCTTGAGGGCGACGCCGAGGATTTCGTTCAACTCCATACCCTATGCTCCTTCGGTGGCCGCCTCAGCCGTCGACAGGCCGTAATGAGAAAGGATCTTCTGCTCGATTTCACGAGCCATGTCGGGGTGGTCGCGGAGAAACTGTTTGGCGTTTTCCCGGCCCTGGCCAATGCGTTCGCTGCCGTAGGAAAACCATGCACCGCTTTTGTCGATGATACTGCTGTCGGCGCCGAGATCGACGATGTCCCCTTCCCGAGAAATCCCCTGATTGTACATGATGTCAAACTCAGCTTCCTTGAAGGGCGCGGCGACCTTGTTTTTGACCACCTTGACCCGGGTACGGTTGCCGATAACATCCTGCCCGCTTTTGAGTGCGGCGATCCGGCGGATGTCCATGCGTACCGAGGCGTAGAACTTGAGGGCGTTGCCGCCGGTGGTGGTTTCCGGATTGCCGAACATGACGCCGATCTTCATTCGGATCTGGTTGATGAAAATCACGCAGCAGTTGGTTTTGTTTATGGTGGAGGTCAGCTTGCGCAAAGCCTGGGACATCAGGCGGGCCTGCAGGCCCATGTGCGAATCGCCCATCTCGCCTTCGATTTCGGCGCGGGGAACCAGGGCCGCTACCGAGTCGACCACCAGCACGTCGATGGCGCCGCTGCGGACCAGCGTTTCGGTGATTTCAAGAGCCTGCTCGCCGGTGTCGGGCTGGGAAACCAGCAGGTCGTCGGTGTTGACCCCGAGCTTGCGGGCGTAGCCGATGTCGAGGGCGTGCTCGGCGTCGACAAAAGCCGCCATTCCCCCCGCCTTCTGGGCTTCGGCGACGATATGCAGGGCCAGGGTAGTTTTGCCCGAAGACTCGGGGCCGAAAACCTCAATGACCCTTCCCCGGGGAACCCCACCGACGCCCAGAGCGATGTCAAGGCTGAGCGCGCCGGTAGAAATGGCTTTGACGCCCGGCAGGGGGGCATCTTTGCCGAGCCGCATGATGCTCCCTTTGCCGAACTGTTTTTCTATCTGGCTGATGGCCAGGTCGATGGCCCGGTCGCGGTTGGTCTCCGCCATGTAAATCCTCCCGAAAGGGTTGTTGTGTTCAGTTTTCCGACTGGTCCGACTGGCTGTGCTCCCGGGCTGGCCCGTTGAGAAACACGGTACGCAGCGGGATGTGGACGGCTCCGACCGGTTCGAGGCGACTCTGGTAGAGAATCACCCGGTCGGCCTGTAGTCGGCCGCATTCGATCTCTTGGACCTGTTGTTGAACGGTCAAGGGGATGGAAATCTTCTGCCGTCGGCGTCCCAGGGTCAGGTGCGGGGTGAAGGGACGGTCCTCGCGCGGAATGCCGATCTGCTCTAACTTCTCGTCTAGAATCCCATGGAGCCGGTTCAGAGCCGGACCCCCGTGAATCCCGAGCCAGAAAACCCGTGCCCGGGATGGGGCCGGAAAGGTTCCCAGTCCTGAGATGCTGACGGGAAAAGACGGGAACGAGCGCCCTACCGATAGCATGATTTGGCCTATTTTTTCAAGAGTTTCTTCGGGGACGGCGGCGAAAAACTTGAGGGTCAGGTGCATGTTGGCAGGCTTGACCCAACGGATGGCGGGCAACTTGCTGGTCAGGGTTTGCTGAATGCGGCCTACTTCATCGGTGATTTCAGCGGTCAGGGGAATGGCCAGAAATGCCCGCACGTTTGCCATCGTGATTCTCCTCGGTCGGCGGCGGCAACGGCAGCAGCAGGTGGAAGGCGCTGCCCGTTCCCGGTTGGATGGTCCCCGGACTTTCGACCCAGGTCATGCCGCCATGGGCTTCGATGACGCCCTTGACCAGCGAGAGTCCGAGCCCGACGCCTTTGCCGCCAAATTGGGTGCGCGAGGTAAAGTGACTGTCCGGGGAGCCGATTTCGTAAAATTTGTCGAAAATCCTAACATGTTCCGTGGGGTCGATGCCGACGCCGCTGTCGCTGACGGTGATCTGCAGCATCTGCTCGGGTGGGGGCTGGCTGAAAAACATGGATGAAAAACGTTTCAGGGCGACTTCGTCGCGAAGGATGTTTTCGGTTTGGCGGATTTGCGCGGCAATCTCGATCTGCCCCCCCGCGGGGGTGAACTTGATCGCATTTTCCAGCAGGCGGCGCAGGGTTTTACCGAGCTGCTGGGCATCCCCGTACAGTTCGCTGGCCGGCAGGGTGGCGACCCGGAACGTCAGCGCCCGCTGGCGGAAGATCGACTGAAATTCCTGCCCGACTTCGGCGACAAGGGCCGGCAGGTGTACTTTGCTGCGGGTCAGTTGACAGGCGTTCGAATCGATCCGGGCGATGTCGAGCAGGTCCTCAACGATCTCATGCAGTCGTCGTCCCCCCTGGTGAATGGCCTCCAGCATCCGGCTTTCCTCATGGCTCAGGCGTCCCTTCATGGTGTTGCCGAGCAGTTCGGTGCCGGAAAGAACATAGGTCAGCGGGGTGCGCAGTTCGTGGGATGCCAGGGTCAGAAAATGATTCTTCATCCGTTCCGTCTGCTCGAGGATCCGGTTGGCCTGCTCCATCTGCGTAAGGCTGGTGCTCAGCTGTTGGCGTGATTTTTCCAGCTCCCGATTGCTTGCCTCGGTGAGGCGGTATTGCCATTGCAGGGAGTCGTACAGTTCGAAGCTGTCGACGGCAGTGCCCACCTGCTTGCCGATGGTGAGCAATAGTTTGACTTCGTCGCGGGAAAAGACCTGTCGGCTGCGGGTAAAGAAGAACATCACCCCTACCGTTCGCTGGTCGGCTGCCAGGGGAATGGCCAGTAGCCCCCGCCAGCCTGCGTTGCGGGTCGCCGGTGACCAGACCCGGCAGTCTTCCTGCAGGTCGGGCGACGAGCGCGGCTTGCCGTTGGCGGCGACCAGGCCGACCAGCCCCTTGCCGACGGGGAGACGCTGCAGGTCGGTCAGCACTTCGGCTTCGATTCCCTGGTGCACCTGCAGGTGCAGTTCGGTCCCCTGGTGGCGCAGCAGGTAGATCCCGCCACCGGCCGCATTGAAATTGTCGACCACCTGATGCAGGATTTTCTTGAGCATCTCGTTGAGATCGCGGCTGGCGGCAGCCCGGTGGGCAATGTCGTTGATCAGGGCCAGGTCGCGGTTCTTGTGCCGGAGTTCTTTTTCGATGCGTTTGATTTCGGTCACATCGCGCAGCACGCCATGTACCACCCGGGCGTCGTCCAGGTCGCCGAGACGGGCATGTACCGCGCCGTGGAAGGTCTGTCCATCCGCCCGGCGGATTAGCAGGTTGGGCTCTTCGCCGTAGCCGTCGCGGAGAACGGTTTTAACCAGGCGCAGGTACCTGCGGCGCTGTTGGCCGGGAAAGAGATCGGAAAGGGTGAGTTTCTGAATGTCCTCATCCGGGTAGCCAAGGAGCTGTTCCGCGACCTGGTTGATTTCGAGCAGGAAGCCGGTTTCGGGGTGGATGAAAAAGATGGCGTCACCGGCATTGTCAAATAATTGCTGGAAGCGGCGTTCGGCCTGTCTGGCGGACTGTCGCAGGCGGGCATTTTCTTCCTGCAACTGATAACGCTCCCCGCACCGCAGGCCGTTGCGGCGGGCCTGCAGGATTCCTGATGTCAGCAGGGCGAGGCCGGTCAGCAGAACCAGGTAGAATCCCAAGTGGATGCAATCCTCAAGGAATTGAGGCAGTGGCGGTAGGGTCAGGAGGAGGATTGCTAGTCCGACCATCGTCAAGAGGATGTTTCTGGATGTGATCCAAGCTTTGTTCAACATCGTCGGCCTCGTTAGGAACGGCTGTCGACAGAGACTCCGGCCCAGGGGTGGGAAGGGTTGCCGGCATTCGGTATCGGCATGCGGTTCTATTCTGCGGCGTTTTTTTCGGCGTTACAACCCAAACAAAGGTGTCAACGCAAAGGCGCAGAGACGCAAAGAAAAGCAAAGAACAAACCTATTTGTATAAGTTTTTACTCTGCGCCTTTGCGTCATTGCGTTTAAATCAGTCCTTGATTCGTGTTGTATGTGTTTTGCTTATGTCTTTTTTAATTGTGCTCGGGCGTTCAGGTGCCGCCGCAGCCAGTCCAAGGCCATGCAGGCGGTCAGCTGGCGAACGCTGTCGCGATCCCCGGGGAAACGGTAGCCTTTTACCCGTTCTGTTGTTTCTGTCGTTAGGGCGATGAAGACGGTTCCCACCGGCTTGTCCGGGGTGCCGCCATCCGGTCCGGCGATGCCGGTGACCGCCAGTCCCAAGTCGGTGCCGGCGGTCTGGCGGATGCCCTGGGCCATGGCGACGGCACATTCGGCACTGACTGCGCCGTGCTGCTCGAGCAGCGACTCGGCTATCTGCAGCCAGTCGCGCTTGGCGCTGTTGGCATAGGTGACCGCTCCCCGCTCGAGAAAAGCCGAGGCCCCCGGCAGATCGGTGAGGAGCTTGGCGATCAGCCCGCCGGTGCAGGACTCGGCCAGTGCCAGGGTTTGTCCGGCGGTGGTCAACTGGCGGGCCACGGTTGCGGCCAGGGAGTCGGTGCCGGTGGCGAAGATGACATCCCCCAGAGTCTGCCGGGCCAGTCGCTCGGCCTGCTCCAGGTGAGCAGTGGCGGTGTCCCCGGAAATTCTGAGTTTGACATGGACAAACGGAAAGTCAACTCCGAAGGCGACCTGGACTCCTTCCGGCAGCCGGATGGCGTCGAGCAAAGCTTCGGTTTTTGGCTCCGAGAGGCCAAAAACTTTAAGCACCCGTTCGTGCAGGATTTCCGCCTGGCCCGCCTGCTTTGCCAGGGCGGGGAGGATCGACTGTTCCAGCATGGCGGTCATTTCCGCCGGCACCCCCGGCAGAAAAAAGCAATCGCAACCCTGGTGGCAGAGCCTGAACCCCGGCGCGGTGCCGCCTGGATTGGGCAGGATGTCCGCCCCCTGCGGCAGTTGGGCCTGTTTGTCGTTGCGTGGATGCATGGTCATCCCGAGGCGGGCGAAATGCCGGTGGATCTGCGCCAGTGCCTCGCTGCTGGTTTCCTGCGGACGGTCGAAGGCGACCGCGGCGGCCTGGGCGGTCAGATCGTCGGCGGTCGGCCCGAGTCCGCCGGTAACGATCAAAACCCCTCCCCGCCGGGCGAGATAACGCAGGGCCCCCACGATGTCGCCTGCGATATCCCGTATGCTCAGCGAGTCGCGCACGATAAAGCCGCGGGATGCCAGCAGGCGGGCGATGGCGGCGGTATTGGTGTCGGCCATTTCGCCGTTGAGCAGTTCGTCGCCGATGGTCAGAACCGAGATCTGCAATCCCATCTCAGCCTCCCGTCAGCGATTGCAGTGTCGGCAGCAGCAGGCGCAGGGCGATGGCCGCGTAGACCCCGGCCGCCACGTCGTCCAGGACTACCCCGTAGCCATTTTTCAGGCGCCGGTCGAACCAGGAGGCCGGCGGCGGCTTGACGATGTCGAACAGCCGGAATAGGAAAAAACCGAGGATCGCCGCTTCCCAGGAAAAGGGGAGAAAGGCCACGGTGACCAGGTAGCCGACCAGTTCGTCGATGACGATTCGGCCGTCATCGACCACCCCGTAAATGCGGCCGGCTTCCCCGGAGGCCCAGAACGAGAGGAACAACAGGCCGACCCAGGTGACCAGGTAAAGCAGGGGCGGAAAACCGCTCAGCAGGAAGAAGACGGGAATTCCGGCCAGGGTGCCGAAGGTTCCCGAGGCCACCGGAGCGTAGCCGAGGCCGGCATTGCTGGATAAAAAAAGGATAAAGCGGCGCATGTAGAGTCCAGAAGTTAGTGATTAGTGGTTGGTTATTGGTGCTCAAGCAAGATGTCCGCAGCCCGTTCCACCAGCCGCATCACCTCCGGCAGCGGTCGTCCCGACGCCGTTGCCAGGGTGCGGCAACTTTCGAACTCCGGGGTGATGCGCAGCAGTTCGTCGCCATCAAAGAGCAGCTTGACCTGCGCCTCGCCAAGTTCGGTCATGACCGGTGCCGCTTCGCGGCGCAGCTTGAGACGTTCGCAGGTGGAGAAGCGCACGCCGATAGCGCTGCTTTCGCGTAGAATCAGACGCGTCAGCATTTCAGCCTGCTCCGGTTGTGCCACCACGGTTAACCGCACAGCGGGGCGGTTTTTCTTCATTTGCAAAGGGGAATAGGCAACGTCGAGGGCGCCGGACGTCAGCAACTGTTCCATCAGGTAGCCGAGGGCCTCGGGGCTCGAGTCGTCCAGGTGGCTTTCCAGCACCATTACCTGGTCGCTTTCCAAACCTTTCGTTTCGGTGGTTGTCCCGAGAATGCCGCGCAGCAGGTTGGGGCGGTCGGCCAGGTCGCGGCCGCCGACGCCGTAGCCGATACGCGCGATGGTCATTGCCGGCAGGGGGGCGAATTCGGCGATTTCAGCAGCGATGGCAGCGCCGGTGGGGGTGACCAGTTCCTTGTCGCAGCGTCCATCGACCACCGGTAGTCCTTTGAGGATTTCCAGGGTCGCCGGGGCGGGGAGGGGGATGGTGCCGTGGGCGCACTGGACGGTGCCGTGGGACATGGGCAGTGGGGCGCAGACAATCCGCTCGACGCCAAGCAGTTCGAGGCCGACGGCGGCGCCGACAATATCGACGATCGAATCGACCGCGCCGACCTCGTGGAAATGCACGGTTTCGATGGAAACGCCGTGGACCGTTGCTTCGGCTTCGCCGACCCGGCGGAAGATGCGTCGCGATTGTTCTTTGGCCGAAGGGGAGAGGGCGGACTCGGCCAGCATCCGGTCGATGGATGCCCAGGTTCGGTGATGGTGCTGCTCGTCGATGGCCACCCGGATTCGGCCGCCTTCGATTCCTTTGCGCGTCTCCCGGCTGTCGGCGAGGGTGTAGCCGGTGACCGGCAGCTTGCTCAGCTCGGCTTGGATGATATCGAGGCTGACGCCGAGATCAAGCAGCAGGCCCAGAAACATATCACCGGAAATGCCGGCAAAGGTGTCGAGGTAGAGAATTTTCATGGTTTTGTCAGCCGGTTGATGCGGGCGGCAGCATAGGCGGCGCCGAAGCCGTTGTCGATGTTGACTACGGTGACGCCGCTGGCGCAGGAATTGAGCATGCCGAGTAGGGCGGCCACTCCGCCGAAGGCGGCACCGTAGCCGACCGAGGTGGGGACGGCGATGACCGGTACCGCGACCAGACCGCCGATGACCGAGGGCAGCGCCCCCTCCATGCCGGCGACCACGATGATCACCGCGGCCTCGCGCAACTGGTCGCTCATGGCCAGCAGGCGGTGAATGCCGGCGACGCCGACGTCGATGATCTCGACCACTTCGTGGCCGAGCATGCGGGCGGTAATGGTGGCTTCGCGGGCGACCGGGATGTCCGAGGTGCCGGCGCAGATCACCAGGATTTTTCCACGGGTGGCGATATCCAGTGGTTGCTGCTCCAGGCAGAAGGTGCTGCTGTCGCTGTCGAAACAGCCATCGGGAAACCGGGCCAAGAGCGGTTCGGCTTTTTCTCGATCGATACGGGTGACCAGGATGTTGCTCCCCCGTTCGACCATCTTCTCGACGATGGTGAAGATCTGCCCGGCGCTCTTGCGCTCTCCGAGGATGACCTCGGGGGTTCCCTGGCGCAGTTCCCGGTGGTGGTCGATCATGGCCACTCCGACATCCTCGAAGGGGAGGGTGCGCAGCCGGTCGATGCCATCGGTCACCGAGAGGCTGCCGTCGCTGATGGCTTGCAGCAGGTTTTTAAGTTCGTTCGGGTTCATGGCCTCGCTCGGAAAAGGGGGACTGTCAGATTACCAACGGAATGCCGGCTTGCAAAGCGGGAACAGGTTTTATGCAAGGCCGGTATTCTGGAAGGGGTTCTCCGGGATGAACCCGGCTTTGTTTTTGTGATTGGCATTCTCCATGCAAAATGCGCTGTATACGGTATCATGTAACCTGTCGAAATCTTACAAATTATTTGTTTCTGTTAACTTTATTCCCGGGTCAGCGCATGATCGGGGATAGGGAGGACGCATGGGATTGAGTGTTGAAGATACCGCATCTATTCAGGATTTCAACATGTCCGCGGCCGGGGCGGTTTCTCGCGAAGAGGTCTGCCGGCTTCGGATCAGCCGGCTGCAGACCCTATCCCGCAAAGGTTTGTGGGGAATCATGCTGTTCATGGCTCTCAGCGCCGCGGGGTATGCGGCGGTGGGCCATTATTCCGCGATTCCGGCCGGGGTCTTCGACCTGCTCGGAACCGCACCGCCGGTTTCACTGATCAGCCTGGCCCTGGTGGTCTACTGCTTTTCGGCGCTGATCCTGACCCTGCCGCGCATCGTCGATGGCAGTGATAGCTACCGCGGGTGGTCGGCGGTGGCTTATCTGGCGGCTTTTTATGGGTTCTATTTTTATGCCCGGGCGCTGGCCGTTAATTTCTGGGCGTTGTTCGCCGTCGGTACGCTACTGCTTACCCTTGAATACATCAGCCTGCTGATCTACTGCCGCCGGGAGACCCGGCAGGAAGAAGAGTCCATCGAACGGCATCGCCGACGGTAGGGCATAAGGCGGATGCGGTTAGAGTGATACAATAAGCAGGATTAAATTATTGGTCGAATCGCGACCCCCTTCTGGCAAAACACCGGATTTCGGATTTGCCGGGAGGGGGTTTTCGTTTGTGCCGAAGCCCGTTTTCTAGGCCGTAAGATTATTGAAGGCTAACCTTGATGCTTTCGCCAAAAATCTTCAGATGGCTAAGTAAAAAATTCGACCTACAAGTCCTTGTTATTTTTCGGGGGCGAAGGCCTACATCAGGTAGGTCGAGGTCTTGAAAAAGCGCCGTAACGCCGTAGGGCGGACTTTTTGCGACGCCATCATGAGGGTTGCGAACTCAGAGGCAGACGCGCAGGATTTGTTCAAGATCGGTGATGCCCATGAACACCTTTTCGATGCCGTCCATTTTGAGTGTTTTCATCCCCTCCTCCAGTCCGGTGTTGCGCAACTCGGTCGCTGGCGCTTCGCGTTTGATGGCCGCTTTCAGCGCTTCGCTGCCGACCAGCAGTTCGTGAATGCCGACCCGGCCGGAGTAGCCGGTTTCTTCACAGTGCTCGCAGCCGACCTTGCGCATCAGCGTCAGGTCCTCCGAATATTCGGGCAGCTTGTGGATCTCGAACCACGCCTTGCCGTACTGGCGGACCAGTTCGTCGTATTCCTGCTGGTCGGGGTGGTAAGGTTCCTTGCATTCGGAGCAGAGCTTGCGGGCCAGGCGCTGGGCCAGGACTCCGATGATGGCCTCGGCGAAGTTGACCGGGTCCATCCCCATCTCAATCAGGCGCACGACCGTCTCCGGGGCGCTGTTGGTGTGCAGGGTGCTGAACACCAGGTGGCCGGTGAGGGAGGCTTCGATGGCGGTTTTCGCCGTTTCCGGGTCACGCATTTCGCCGATCATAATGACGTCAGGGTCAGCGCGCAGAAAGGAGCGCATGGCGGCCTCAAAAGTGAAGCCGATCTTGGGATGCACCTGGACCTGGCGCAGCCCGGCTTGGGTGATTTCCACCGGATCCTCAGCCGTCCAGATCTTGCGGTCGGGGGTGTTGATGTGCGCCAGTGCCGAGTGCAGGGTGGTGGTTTTCCCCGAACCGGTGGGCCCGACGCAAAGTATGACCCCATAGGGCTTGGACAGGCATTCCTTCATGTTTTTCAAATTGGTCGCCGAAAAACGCATGTCATCGAGGGGGAGGGCCTTGGCTCCGGTAAGAAGGCGCAGGACCGCGTCTTCCTGGCCGCCGACCGAAGGGGTGACCTCAAGCCGGAATTCGAGATTGCGGTTGCCGGATCGGATCAGGATCTTGCCGCTTTGCGGGCGGCGGTGTTCGGCGATATCGAGCCGCGACATGATTTTTAGCCGGGAGATGATGGCGTGCTTGTAGGTGGCCGAGATCTGGTGGGCAATGCGGCAGACGCCGTCGATGCGGTAGCGGATGCGGAACGGCGCGCTGCCGAAGCCTGGCTCGAAGTGGATGTCCGAAGCCCCTTTCTTCTGGGCGTCGAGCAGGATGTTATTGACCAGGCGGATGATCTGCGAATCGGCCTCGGAAAACTGGGAATCCTCCAGCTCTTCTTCGACGGTAACGACCTCTTCGGTGAGTTCGCCGATCAGCGTTTCAACTTCGTCTTTGACCTGGGCGTAATGTTCCTCGATCGCTTTGGCAATCTGGACGCTGGTCGATACTGCCAGTTCGATGCGGCAGTTGGTGTTGAAGCGCAGGGTGTCGGGCAGCGTGGGGTCGGTCGGTGCCGAGGTGGCCACTACCAAAAAATCGTTGTGCTTTTCCAGGGGGATGACCTGCAGGCGGTTGGCCATTTCGGCGGTCATGGCCGCCAGCGCAGCTGGGGTTGGAACGGTTTCTTCCAGGTCGACGTAGCGCATCCGGAACTTTTCGGACAGGGCCGTCAGTAACTGCTCTTCGGTGATCATCCCGCGCTCGATGAGGAGTTCGCCAATACGTTTTTTCTTGCCGGTTTTTTGGCCGGCGATGGCTTCCTCGATCTGCTCACGGGTGACCAGACCGGCGGCCACCAGGATGTCGCCGATGCGGGCCTTGTGCAGGGAATTGCCACGCGCGGAAGCGCTGGCCACCGTCTTGTCGATGGTATCCTGAGGGATGTTGTTTTGTTCGGCGATGATTTCACCGATTCGGCGGGTGCGCAGCTTCTGCTGTTCTTCGAGGGCAGCCGCCATGTCGGTGGGAGAAACCAGCCCCTTCGCCTCGAGAATGTCACAGAGAAATTTTCGGCTCTTGCGTTCCTTGATGCCATGGGTGCAGAAAAAAATCCGCGTCCAGGGGCCCCCGGCGTCGACCGGGGTGCCGAAAAAGCCGATGGCTTGCTCTTGTTTCGGCGGAATGTGGACCTGGTAGGTGTCGCCGGTGACGGTTTCCAGCTCTTCCATCGAGTCCAGCTTGGCCGGCGGCAGGTCTTTGAGCTCTTCCCCCCGGCGAAAAAGGATGCAACTCAGGTCGAAGAGGGGATAGGTCAGGCGGATGTCGGTGCCCGACAGCAGTACCTCGATTTCGTTGCTTGCCGGTTGAAAAGGCACCGCCAGGGTCGCTTCGACGTCTTCCCCGTCCATGAATTTCAGGGTCAATACCTGTTGGTCCATTTAGTCTGCCCTTGTCGGTTGATACCGGATAGTCAAGGTTTGTCAACACCGGCCGGAGTGCATCAAATACCCTCACATCCTTTCGGACTTTGCCGATCCCGTCAATCGCTTTTTTTTATCACGGTCGCTGGATATTGCTGATAAAGACTTCTCGCGGGCGGCTGGTGCCGTCGGAGGGGCCGACGATCCCTTCCTGCTCCATCTTTTCGATCATCCGGGCGGCCCGGTTGTAGCCGAGCCGCAGCCGTCTTTGCAGCATCGAGATCGATGCCTGGCGGGAATCGGCGATGATGGCCAGCGCCTCGTCCCATTTTTCGTCGTACTCTTCCTCGCCTCCGTTGGCTCCGCCGTCTCCCGAGGGGGGCGCGGTGAGAATCGACTTGTCGTATTCCGGTTCCCCCTGCTTCTTGAGAAAGTCGACTACCCGCTGCACCTCGATCTCGGAGACGAAGGCGCCGTGGACGCGCTGCAGGGCCCCGGTTCCAGGGGGCAGGTAGAGCATGTCGCCCATCCCCAGCAGCGTTTCCGCTCCCATTGAGTCGAGAATGGTGCGGCTGTCGATGCGGGAGAAAACCTTGAAGGAGATCCGGGTCGGGAAGTTGGCTTTGATCAGGCCGGTGATGACGTCGACCGAGGGCCGCTGGGTAGCCAGGATCAGGTGAATGCCGGCGGCCCGGGCCATCTGCGCCAGGCGGGCAATCGACTCTTCGATCTCGCGACCGGCCACCATCATCAGGTCGGCCAGTTCGTCGACGATGACCACGATGTAGGGGAGATGTCCGTGGTCGAGGACTTCGCCCTCGACTATGGTTACCGGTGGCAGTTCCTCTTCGTCGTTCGGGTCAATCGTCTCGACGATAACTTTCTCTTGAGCCTTGAGCCTTTCCTTGTCTTTTTCTTCTTTGGCGATCTTCTTGTTGTAGCCATCGATGTTGCGTACGCCCTTGTCGGACATCAGCTTGTAGCGGCGTTCCATCTCCCGCACCGCCCAGTTCAGCGCCAGGGCGGCCTTTTTTGGGTTGGTCACCACCGGCAGCAGCAGGTGGGGGATCCCCTCGTAAATGGAAAGTTCGAGCATTTTCGGGTCGACCATGATGATCCGCACGTCCTCGGGAGTGCCCCGGTAGAGCAGCGACAGGATCATGGTGTTGATGGAAACCGACTTGCCACTGCCGGTGGAACCGGCCACCAGTACATGGGGCATCTTGGCCAGGTCGGAGACCACGGTACGACCGAAGATGTCTTTGCCGAGGGCCATCGGTAGCCTTCCGCCGTTTTTCTGGAACTCTTCCGACTCGAGGATCTCCTTGAGATAGACCGTTTCCCGTTCTTTGTTGGGGATCTCGATGCCGACCACGCCGCGTCCCGGGATCGGTGCGACGATGCGGATTGATAACGCGCGCAGGGCCATCGACAGGTCGTCGGAAAGACCGGCGATCTTGTTTACCTTGACCCCGGGAGCCGGGGAGAATTCATACATGGTGACCACCGGGCCCGGTTTGACCTCGACCACTTCGCCGTCAACGTTGAAATCTTTGAGTTTGCTCTCGAGGATCTTGGCATTAGCCATCAGTGCTTCGCGATCGACCGGCGGCGGGGCTTCCCCTTCGTGGTCGAGCAGCGACAGCAGTGGCGTATGGTAGGTCCCCGAAGGCTCGAGGAAGTCGAAGGCTTCTTGAGCCGTGGGCACCGTTTCCTTCTTTTTCGCTTTGCCTTGCGGTTTCGTCGGTTCCAGCAGCATTCTCGGTTCGGCCGAGACGATGAGCGGGGCCTTTTCCGCCCGCTCCTTGCGCTTTCGGGTATGTTGTTCGCGGCGGGCGGCGCGGTTCTCCCGGCTTCGTTCCAGTCGGCCGCCAAGGAGGGAAAATATTCCCTCGAGAAAGAGAACGAAGGAAAAACGGGCGCTGAGCATCAGCGATACCAGGAAAAAGACCAGCAGAAAGATGGTCGCCCCGGTGAGGTTCAGATAGCGGGACAACGACTCGGCCAGTATCCGGCCGACGCCACCGCCGGCTTCGCTGATGCGCTGGCCAAAGAAATGGATTGCATTGAATTTCAACGCGATCAATCCGGCCAAAGAAAACATCAGCACCAGCAGGGCTCCGCTCTTATACAACCGCACTTTAACCGAACGGAATTTGAGCAGTCGCCAAGCGAACAGAAAGCAGGCGAAGGGGAGGATGAAGGAGACGATGCCCAGTAGCTGGATCAGCAGGTCGGCCAGGTTGGCCCCGACCACTCCGCCCCAGTTATGCACGGCAGCGGTAGTCAGGTTGTTGTTGAACGACGGGTCATCGTTGTGAAAGGAGAGCAGGCTCAGCAGAATGAAGACACCGCTCGCCAGCCAGAAGAACCCGGCGATTTCTTTTTTTAGATGTTCCCGGATCAGAGGCGGGTTGGGTTCACTCATCATCGTGTCCGTTTAAAAAGTAAGGGCAAAAACGACGGTGCCCGCTAGCCAGCAGTAGACGGCGAAGGCGAACAGCCGGCGTCGACGGATGACGGCCATCAGGCAATGGATGGACAGCATGCCGGCGATAAAGGCGACGCCGGTGCCCGCCAGATACAGGGGCAGCTCAGCGGTTGTAACGTCCTGCAAGTGGCGTAGCGACAGCAGCGCTGCGCCGAACACTGCCGGCAGGGCCAGCAGGAAGGAGAACCGGGCTGCCGTTTCGCCGTCAACGCCACGCAGCAGCAGGACGGCAATGGTCGAGCCGGAGCGTGAGATGCCGGGGATGATGGCGCACCCCTGTACCGTGCCGACCACCAGTGCGTCGATCAGGGTCAGCTGTTCTTCCTTGCGGTTGCCGCGGCGGAATTTTTCCGAGACGAACAGCAGGGTGCCGGTCACCAGCAGCATCAGTGCGACCAGCGGAATGTTCTCGAACAGGCTCTCGAAGAAATCCTTGAAGGTCAGACCGATCACCGCGGTTGGTACCGAACCGGCCAGCAGCAGCGTCAGTAGCCGACGATGTAGCCGGGCATCATCTCCCTGGCGGAAGGGGGAAGATAAAAGATTACCGATCTCGCGACGGAAATAAAGAATAACGGCCAGCATGGTGCCCAGGTGCAGCAGTACGTCGAACAGCACCCCGGGTTGGTCAAAGCCCGGCAAAAAATGCTGAGCGATGGCCAGGTGGCCCGAAGAGGAAACCGGCAGAAACTCGGTTAGCCCCTGGACGAAGCCGAGAAATATTGCTTGTAGCAGAGTCATTAATGTCCTTGGTTAAAATTCCAGAATCACTGGCATGATCATCGGCCGGCGTTCGATGGTTCGGTTGAAATAGCGGCGCAGGCCCTTGCGTACCTCGACCCGCAGCTCTTCCCAGTCGCTGATCGCCGCCAGGCTGTGTTCGGCCAGGGTCTCACGGACGGTCTGACGGGCCTGCTCGAGAAAATCGCCGCTCTCCTCTTCGGGGACGAAGCCCTTGGTGAGGATGTCCGGTCCGAAGAGGATCTCCCCGCTTTTCTGGTTGATCGCCAGAAAAACCACGACCATGCCGTGGTTGGCCAGTTGCCGGCGATCACGCAGCTCCATGGCGCCGACGTCGCCGACCCCCTTGCCGTCGACGAAGACCCGGCCGTATTCGAGGCGCTCTTCGATGCGCAGGCCGTTTTGCGACACCACCAGTGGCTGGCCGTTTTCCAGCACCACCGCATTGTCCTCTGTC